>NZ_WSPP01000008.1:0-30248 GCF_009767705.1 Myroides sp. LoEW2-1
GAGAATCTCTCAGAAAAATAATCAAAAAATAATAACTCTTTTTAGCTATATTTATACTACTAAAAAACAAGGCGAAGAACTGTCCACTTTCACACTGGAATAGACTGTTCACTTTCACACCGGAATAGGCTGTTCACTTTCAGTGGAATATTCAATTGCTCGCTGGTTGTGTGATTACACAGTAAACTTACAATAATTTGAAAGCAATTCACAACATGCTGAATGGATAGTAAAAGAATGGTTAAGTTGTGTGATTACACAGTAAACTTACAATAATTTGAAAGCAATTCACAACGCTAAGGCTTCGCGCAATTCACTTCGCTGTGTTGTGTGATTACACAGTAAACTTACAATAATTTGAAAGCAATTCACAACGTCTTGGAGACAGAGTCAAGCCTTCAGATAGTTGTGTGATTACACAGTAAACTTACAATAATTTGAAAGCAATTCACAACACATCTTCAACACTATATTTACCCCATTGTGTTGTGTGATTACACAGTAAACTTACAATAATTTGAAAGCAATTCACAACGTGAAGTAAACATGGATACAGCAGAGATTCGTTGTGTGATTACACAGTAAACTTACAATAATTTGAAAGCAATTCACAACTATCGGCTTTCTCTTTTCCGTATCTATCAAGTTGTGTGATTACACAGTAAACTTACAATAATTTGAAAGCAATTCACAACTTGTGTAGTGTATCGTACATTTTTATTTCAGTTGTGTGATTACACAGTAAACTTACAATAATTTGAAAGCAATTCACAACCCTAATTTAGATATTTCACAATTCTGCGTAGTTGTGTGATTACACAGTAAACTTACAATAATTTGAAAGCAATTCACAACGTGCGAATTATAAAATAAAACACCCCTTTTGTTGTGTGATTACACAGTAAACTTACAATAATTTGAAAGCAATTCACAACCGCTTGAATTGAATACCGATATCCTTAACTGTTGTGTGATTACACAGTAAACTTACAATAATTTGAAAGCAATTCACAACACATTTATTGACGCTACACTCATATCCTATGTTGTGTGATTACACAGTAAACTTACAATAATTTGAAAGCAATTCACAACGATTCGTCACGCTCTTTCACATCGGGTATAGTTGTGTGATTACACAGTAAACTTACAATAATTTGAAAGCAATTCACAACGATTCGTCACGCTCTTTCACATCGGGTATAGTTGTGTGATTACACAGTAAACTTACAATAATTTGAAAGCAATTCACAACATTGGTTCCTAAGATATATAGTACTATATTGTTGTGTGATTACACAGTAAACTTACAATAATTTGAAAGCAATTCACAACGATTCGTCACGCTCTTTCACATCGGGTATAGTTGTGTGATTACACAGTAAACTTACAATAATTTGAAAGCAATTCACAACGATTCGTCACGCTCTTTCACATCGGGTATAGTTGTGTGATTACACAGTAAACTTACAATAATTTGAAAGCAATTCACAACGAGTGCCTAACAAACTCCATTGATGTACTTGTTGTGTGATTACACAGTAAACTTACAATAATTTGAAAGCAATTCACAACAGTTGTTCTTCACTGGGTTCACATGGAAGGGTTGTGTGATTACACAGTAAACTTACAATAATTTGAAAGCAATTCAGAACATTGAGGAGTCAACTAAGGATGATCCTTTAGTTGTGTGATTACACAGTAAACTTACAATAATTTGAAAACAATTCACAACTTGCTCCTTATCGAGATAAAAAAAAGTTATTGTGTGATTATCATATAAAAAATACATATCTTTGCCTTGTATTTCGAATCACTTAATTGTGATACCAACCGAGAGTAGTCTCCACGGTGGTCAAATAATACGGGAAGTAATCCAAAAACAACGTTTTTATCTCCTTTTCTTATTTAGCGAAATACAATATTGTTAAATTTAAAATATTGTATAATGTATTTAAACAAAGACCTTTCTGCTTATACAGATGCAGAATTTATTGATTTTATTAATCAATTAAATAATCCAATGGATTACCTACTACAAAAAAACAGCATTATTCCAGAAATTTCTAAACGAAACTGGGACTATAGAAACCTTATCTATGATGAGTCAGGTATCCTTTATTTAGCCAATCAGGTTATATTGGAACAAAATGTTCTCTTTGAAAAAAACGTTCCTTTCCCCTCACAAGTTGGATTATTCTATCAAGAAACACTAAGCCCTTCCTTTAGTAATCTTTTAGAAAATAGAGCACTAAATGGCAAAAGGTTAGTTACTTCCAGAAACAATGCAAATCAACTTTTTTTGGGAGGTAAGCAGGTTGCGATTATTGAATCAAATCAATTATCAGAATTAACTGCTGATGATTTATTCATTTTTATGCAAATAGGAGAACAAATTTTTCCTGAATTGCAGACATCATTAAAATCATGCAACTTAGACCAATATATTATCTTTACTCGTAAGACGGGTTTTAGACAATATGGTTACTTTGAAGTATATTAGTTTTTAGAAAAAGATAAGTCCTTACTTTTTAGAACGGGACTTATTTTTTTACATTCTTATGTTTATTTGATTGTTCTTCACATTGTCCGGTACCAAGATAAAAATTTCCGATCAACTCATCTACTATCTCATTTATTTCCTTTTTTTTAGCAAACAATATCTTGGCAATCTCTGTATTTATAATTGACTCATTTTCTGTTATTTCCACAAGTTTTCTTTCTAAAAAGCACGAATTAAATATAGTTTCATGATCAATTGTATAAAAGAAAAAACTACTGCCTTTAGATGTATTTAGTAAGAGATTATAATTATTGTGGTTTCTATCTTCATTAGCAACCCAAATATCAAAGAGTGTAATCAATAAAAAATCAGTTTTATCCTTTAGCTTGAGTCTAAAATTCTTGTCCTTACAACAAGGAAAAATATTCTATTCATTTGTGTGTCATTTTCTATTCTAAACATTCCCTTCTTCAACTACATTCGTCAAAAGCTAAGCTCCAATGGTCAAAAAGATTTAAACCTTTTTGTTAGACTACCTGCCCCTCCCTAAAAACACTGTACAGTTAAAAGCAGGATTATAAACAATAACTGTACAGTTATATTAGGACGAGACAGACCTAAAAGGGGGTGGTCGGCTTGTGGTCGCATAGTGATCGCATACTTTACAGCCAAATTCATGCGACCACTATGCGACCACCTTGTTATCACTTACCGATCAATTGCCTGAATATACCGCACAAAAAAAGCCTAACTACATTTGTAATTAGGCTTGTATATTATTATACACTATAGATCATACATGAAGAAAAATGATTGGCATGGCGCATATCTAATACCGATTGACCTATCCTTTCAATTCTCCGTACTTGTATTCCGTTTCTATTATCAGTTTTCCCATGTCATCATACTCTTTGGTAAGTCCGTGAAGTAACCCGTGCTCATAGTTTGCTTCCTTTTTTAGTTGTCCGTTCTTGTCATACTCCTTAACCACGCCATCTAATACCCCACTTTCATAATTTGCCTCTACTTGCACTTGCCCATCTTCATAATATCCTTTCACTATCCCATTTTCTAATCCATTCTCATAACTTGCTTCGCCAGATAACTGCCCATTCTCGTAATACCCCTTAATCTGTCCATGCAGTACCCCATCCTTATAGTCTGCTTCCGTTACAAGATGTCCTTTTGCAGAATAACTCTTTTTAACCCCCTCTATCTTTCCGTTTTTATAACTTGTTTCAGAGATAATCTTCCCCTCTTGGCTATATTCTTTCAGTATACCCTCTAATTTCCCTTCCTTATAAACAGCTTCAGCCTTTACTATTCCACTCTCGTAATACCCCTTAGTCATTCCATGTAGCACGCCATCCACATAGCTATCTTCTACTTCTAATTGGCCATTGCCATAGTAACTCTTTGCGATACCTGTAAATCCTTTATCAGAATTGACCTCATAAAACACTCCTCCTCTTTCTTGAAGGTTTTTAAAATTAACTTCTTTCTCTTGACTTGTACAATTCATTGATACAATGGAAAAAAGTAATAAGCACAAAATTCTTTTCATATCTTGTAATTCTATAATTTGATAGGCTATTGCTTTTCTTTAACTAAAGCGAATAGACGCATTAAACTTGATTTAATTTGCCAATCCATGAGCTTAAATCCTTTTTGTCAAAATAGCTATCTCTACAATACTACTCCGCTAAGATCGGCTTTAAATAGGGACCAAAACAATACTCTTGGTAATTGTACAACGGCAATTCACATCATTTATTCTTGGATAAATATCTTTATTAAAGACTACAAACGCACAAAATAAAGAGTCATTTTTATCAAGAATAACAGGATCCTTTTAAAAAAAACGATCTCCTTTGGGTTTGTATTCTTTCTTACTTAGGTCGTAAAAAGTATTTTTGCTATTGAGGATATAAAGATACACTTTATCCCTATTCTCCTTTACCAGGTCAGCATCGATTACTTCAACATTTACAAATGTATCTACTTCTTCAGAAGAACTATAGTACAAACTGACAAAGTCATTCTTCTTTGAAGGGGTAATCACCCATTGCATCGTCAAAAAATCCCAAATTCCCTTTTCTCCATCTTGACTGACAATACCGTAAGCTAATTCGGGAAGCTGATGGATAATTTGCGTATCAACTTCACTAATAGTCTTTCCAGATAACAAACCTTTTATGCGATATCTTTCTTTGTCTACGCCTACAACAACCCACAAGTCTGACTGTGAACTGTACTTTTGCAAGATATCAGGATATTCTTTGCTATCAGCAAATCCCTCTACAACTGCTCCATTTTGATGAATGATAGCATAGTTCCTTTCAGCGTGATCCCCCTTGACTATGACTGCATAAAACTGATCGCGATACGAGAAGGGAGTAAATACCTTAGCTCTCTTGGAAACTTCGTCGTAAAGTGTAGGACTAATTCCCGTGAGCTCTCCCAAGTGATTGACGCGAAACCCCTTGATTGTAGTATCTATTAAATGGCTATACTCCATAGGATTATACACGCCAATTTCGGGTTCTAAAAATGCTATTTGATCAAAAAAACGCGAATCATATCCAGCATAACTCCCTTTAATCTTTCCATAAAGTCCAAAGTCATTTCTGGTCATCTGATAGACATGTAAGTCCAAATCTGGGCAAAAGAATATAGGAAATGCGATAAAAGGTTGGGATAATTTCTTTTTTGAGATTCTATGCATATAACCCCATTTTTGGGATTTCTTGTCATAATAAGGAATCAAGTCCTTAGATGAATAAGGTTTTATTTGACTGGTCAAACGCTCTTCAACTTGAGTACTATAACTACCTTCTTGTGCTGAAAGAACAAAGCTCATCAAGAAAAGAACTGCAAAGATTATCTTCTTAATCATATCATTTTTGCAGTTAAAGATACACAAAAGCCTAACTACTCTTGTAATTAGGCTTATATATATTGACTGTTTTTTTAAAAAAATTATGGGCGAATTGCAATTCGCTCAAATAGCAAACAGGCGAATTGCAATTCGCTCAAATAGCAAACAGGCGAATTGCAATTGGCCCCTACAGTAAACTTTCTACGCACATGATGGCGCATTTTTCTCCATCTATTGCTGCAGAGATGATACCTCCTGCATAACCTGCTCCTTCTCCACATGGATACAATCCTTTAATCTGTGGGTGTTCTAACGTCAAATCTTCGCGTGGAATGCGCACTGGTGATGATGTTCTACTCTCTGGTGCATGAAGGATAGCTTCGTTGGTAAAATACCCTTTCATCGACTTGCCAAACTCTTGAAAACCTTCTCTCATAATTTGGGTTAAGAACCCTGGGAATACTTCTCCTAACTCAACAGAAGTCGTTCCGGGCACATAAGAAGTCTTAGGGATCAATTCAGATACTTTAGACTGTGAGAAGTCCACCATGCGCTGTGCTGGTACAGCTTGTGTCTCTCCTGCTAATAAAAAGGCCCTTTGTTCAATTGCCTTTTGAAATTCCATACCCGCCAAGGCACCAAATTTCTCAAAAGGTTTAAAATCTTCTAAGCGCAACTCTACTACGATACCAGAGTTGGCTGTTGGCTGATCGCGTTTAGACGGCGACCATCCATTCGTTACTACTTCCCCTGGTGCAGTAGCACAAGGCGCAATAACCCCTCCAGGACACATACAGAATGAATACATTCCGCGTCCATTGACCTGCTTCACGATAGAATAAGGTGCTGGCGGCAAAAATTCACCTCTGTAGTCACAAGAGTATTGTATCTTGTCGATAAGAGATTGGGGATGCTCTGCACGTACCCCTAAGGCAAACGGTTTTGCCTCTATCAATATCTGTTTGCGATTTAATAATTCGTATATATCACGAGCGGAGTGCCCTGTGGCTAAAATGACTTTTTTTGCTTCAATAATATCACCCCCATTTACAATAACTCCTTGGATTGCACTGCTTTTGATTACAAAGTCTTCTACGCGTGTTTCAAACAAGACCTCTCCTCCAAACTCAATGATCTTCTCGCGCATATCCTGCATAATCTTTGGCAACTTATTAGTTCCAATATGTGGATGAGCCTCTACTAAAATATCTTGAGTAGCACCAAAAGCGACTAACAACTCTAAGATGCGGTTGACATCTCCGCGTTTTTTAGAACGCGTATATAATTTACCATCAGAATAGGTACCTGCTCCTCCTTCTCCAAAACAGTAGTTTGAATCAGGGTTCACAATGTGATCTCTGTTAATTGCCTTCAAATCACGACGACGACCTCTTACATCTTTTCCTCTTTCTAATACGATTGGCTTTACTCCTAATTCGATTAATTGCAAAGCAGCAAAGTACCCTGCAGGACCTGCTCCGACAACAATTACTCGCTCGGCATCTCTTACGTTCTTATACTCAGGGAAATTAATTTTTCTGTGTACAACATCATCATCTGCATAGAAAACAGCAACTTTTAAATTGATCTTCACGGTGCGCTGTCTGGCATCGATAGATCGCTTTAGGATAGTAATATGCTTAATATCCTTAGGAGAACACTTCACGTGGTTCGCAACGTACTGTGTCAATAGATCAGCTTTTGCTGCTACTTCTGGAAGAACTTGTAACTGTAATTCTTGTGGCATTTTGTTATAAAGCAAATAAAAATTAAAGGCGCAAAAATAAACTAAAAACGCTTACTTTTTTTACTATTTTATAGTCGTAGCTTATTTTTTTTAACATCCTCATCCAAAGTACACCTTACACTTGTAAAAAACTAATTTTAAACACATTATAGACTATCTCTAATTAACCTGTTCGATATCGATTAAGTCCTATGGACAACTCTTGTATTTGCAGAATAAGAGAATCATTGAGATCGACACCTTGTAATCCACTACACAAATCACCAAAGAGAGAGTCGCTTTTCAAAAGTTATACTATTAAAATATTTTCGTATAATTTCCTATACAATAAACCATATCTAAGGATAGGTTTGGTTAATTTTATTATATTGTTCTAACATTCAAACAACACCTTATGCACGTAAACTACCAAACTACAATTGTAAAAACAGCTGAAAAAGACGATCGAATCCGAGCAGTAATCCTCAACGGGTCGAGAGCTAACTCCTTAGTTAAACCAGATAAATATCAAGACTACGATATTGTGTACTTTGTCACAGATATTGAAACTGTAAAGATAGAAGAAGTCATTCACCAAGCCTTTGGCGAACCAATTATAGAACAACGTCCTGACGATATGGAATTAGGCAACGAGATTGGCAACACTCCTATTTCGTACACTTACCTTATGATCTTCGAAGACTACAGCAGAATAGACTTGACTTTATTTCCCATAGGAGAACTGGCCAAATACAAGCGAGATAGCCTATCAGTAGTGTGGTTAGATAAAGACCATTTGTTTGATGATATACCTCAGCCGTCAGACCGTGACTACCACGTAAATCGACCAACTCAAAGAGCTTTTACAGAAGTGTGTAATGAGTTTTGGTGGTGCACAACTAATGTTGCAAAAGGCTTGGCAAGAGAAGAAAGACTCTACGCTAAAGACATGATGGAAACTGTTGTCCGCCCCATGTTTACAGAATTGCTTTCTTGGAAAATTGGCTGTGAACACAATTTTGAAGTATCCATTGGAAAATCGGGAAAGTTTATCAAACAATATCTCAGTGCTGAAGATTACAATCGCGTCCTACGCACATATAGCAATGCTAATGTGCAACGCACTTGGGATGCACTGACCGTTATGACGACTTATTTCTATGAGTTGCAACTTTATTTAGGAAAGCAATTGGAATTGGAAGTCAATACATCAGAAGCTAATCAAGTCTTAAAATACATCAAGTATATTCAAGAAAATCCCCAATAGTAGCTCAATTAGCTCCTGATATCAATAAGAATGAGCACCTCTCGTTTTTAGGTGCCTTCTATCTTGATTCCAGTAAAAGTTGCTTGCTCAACTCACCAATTCTCACAAGTTTGTCTTCTACTTCAGTAGACCACGGCAAGCCTATACACAGGCGAATACAGTTTTCGAATTGCTCTTGAACCGTAAACATACGCCCTGGTGCAATACTTATCTTTTCAGCAATAGCTAAGTCATAGAGTTTCATTGCTTGCACTCTTTGGTCAAACTCAATCCAAAGTGATAAACCTCCTTGTGGTCGGTTTACTTTAGTACCAATGGGAAAACTTGTGATGATTGTATTGAGGTATTTTTGGTAGTTACTATACAAGTTTTGTCTTAGTTTTCTCAAATGCTTATCGTAGTTACCGGATTTCATAAAGCTGGCGACTGCCTCTTGCATTAGCCCCGGCGTAGATATCGCGTGAACTAATTTTTGATGGAGAATCTTATCCTTGTATTTTCCAGGAGAGACCCATCCTACACGATAACCAGGAGCTAAAGTCTTTGATACAGAACTACACCAAAGCACATTACCTGTCTTGTCAAAAGCTTTACAGCATTTGGGGCGATGATTGCCAAAATAAAGATCCCCGTACACATCATCTTCAATCAGAGGAATATTGTGTTTGTCCAATAGGGCTACAATTGCCCTTTTATTCTCCTCTGGCATACAGCTTCCCAATGGCGTATTGTAATTAGAAATCAGTAAACACAAGTCGATATACTCAACTGCTTCTTCTAATGCCTCTACCTTTATTCCCGTGATTGGATCAGTTGGAAGCTCTAATACTTTGAAGCCTAAGTCAATGGCTAATTGGAATATACCTGGATAACACGGGCTTTCAATTGCTATAGTATCCCCTGGTTTTCCCAAAGCTAACATACACAGCGAAATCGCACTCATACTGCCATTAGTGGTAATGATATCTTCTTCCTTCAACGTACCTCCCCAAGTCATTGCTCTATGTGCGATCATTCTTCTCAAGTGCAAATTGCCCTGTACAGAATCATATTCTATTCCCCCATCAACAAGTAAACGCGAGGCTGCTACTATTTCCTTTTTCATCTTAGAAGAAGGTAAAAAACCGTCGTATAAAGTACTATACGAAAATAGCGTAAAATCTCTGTTTCCCATATTAGAGTAAACTTTTCGGATAATTTCCTTAGGTTCCTTATTATTGGCTAACAGTACAGGCTTGCTAACCTCAGGTATAGGGACTTCTGCATAAAACAAATTACTCACAAAATAGCCTGATTGAGGCTTTACTTCGATTAAGGCATTTGCTTCTAACTCTTGATAAATTCGCTTGGCTGTATTCATGCTAATTTTGTACTCACTACAAAGTGCGCGAATAGAAGGCAAACGATCTCCTTCTTGTAATACGCCACTTCGAATCTGACTGGCAATCGCATCAGCAATAGTGACATAAATATAACTGTGTTCCATAACTATCTTAACTGTACCCGTGTAAATTTACAAAATTGATACTGTACTTATTAAAGATTCAACGGATTTTTGTCTGGTAAATAAAACATAGAAATGAAAACGACAACAGTAATAGATATAACGCCTTCTTCAAATTCAACTAACGGGTGGATCAATGGATTCATAGGAGTATTCTTATTTAGTGGGTCTATGCCGGCAACAAAGGTAGCTGTCATAGAAATGGACCCGCTATTTGTAACGGCTTCCCGTGCGGGTATTGCTGGTGTTTTAGCTCTGATCTGTCTTTTGATTTTCAAAGAAAAAAAGCCAACTAAAGCACAACTTCTTCCCTTGAGTATTGTAGCAATCGGCGGGGTGATTGGCTTCCCCTTACTATCGGCTTTAGCACTGCAGTATATCACCTCAGCGCATTCTCTGGTTTACTTAGGGATCTTACCTATGTGTACAGCGGTTTTTGCAGTAATTAGAGGAGGAGAAAAGCCCAAAGGCATCTTTTGGTTATTCTCCATATTGGGTAGTCTGTTAGTCATTGGCTTTGCAGTTCTGCAAGGAGGAACAAGTTCGCCCCTTGGAAACATCCTCATGATTATCGCTATTCTACTGTGTGGTCTTAGCTACGCTGAAGGAGCTAAATTATCCAAATCCCTTGGTGGATGGCAAGTAATTTCATGGGCTGTGGTGCTTTCACTACCTATCTCACTGCCAATTATGTTTATTACAGCACCTGCCACGCCAGAGTTCATCAGCATAGATGCCTGGATAGGAGTTGCTTATTTAGGAGTATTTAGCATGTTTGTAGGTTTTATCTTTTGGTATAAAGGGTTGGCACAGGGAGGAATCGCTTCTGTAGGTCAATTGCAGTTGTTACAGCCTTTCTTCGGATTAGCTTTAGCTGCTTATCTTCTGAACGAACACGTAAGCTCCAGTATGATCTTAGTAACATTAGGTGTTATTCTATGTGTAGCTGGAAGTAAAAAATTTGGTTAACTCAAAACAATGAGCTCAGATCAGGCATTCGCTATCACACAAGCATACCATACAGTTACTTCAGTGTCAATGGAAGAATTGTCAATGCAATATGCTCTTGTCGTATAAACTCTATAGATACTCTGGATCAATCACAGTGGAAACTTTAATTGAGAAAGCTTTACCTTATTTTTAGCTTTCAAACCAAACCACAATAAAATGATGATACAAAATAGCAATCTAAATGACAAAGAGGAGATCTTCAAGTTATACGAACTGGCTACTAACTTTCAGAAAGAGCGATATACTGTACATTGGCCTATTTTTAAAGACAGCCTCATCGAAAGTGAAATTAAGCAAAACAGACAATGGAAACTTGTGATAGATGGGCAAATAGCTTGTATTTGGGCAACGACTTTTAGCGATCCTCAAATATGGCAAGAGAAAAATAGCGATCCTGCTGTTTATATCCACCGAATTGCGACTCATCCCAATTTCAGAGGTAGGCAGTTAGTACAACACATCGTAAATTGGGCCAAAGACTATGCTTCGGCAAATGACAAAGCCTACATCCGAATGGATACCGTAGGAGAAAACACCAGTCTTATAACTTACTACCAACGATGCGGATTTGCTTTCTTAGGCTTATCTAAACTAAATGACACGGAAGGTTTACCCATGCATTACGACAATGCTATAGTCAGTTTATTTGAGATTTCACTGTAGCACATACAAAAAAGCAAGCTAATAAAGATTCTTTCTTAGCTTGCTTTTCGATTTATAGAATGAAATGATTAAGTAACGATTGACTTGTGTGTACTGAACTTTTCCCACACTTGATCTTGGGCAATTAGCGCCAGTTCTTCCACCAGCAAGTAGACCTCTTCAAAGGTATTGTACAAGGCAACAGGGGCCAACCTAATAATATCTGGCTCTCTGTAATCAGGAATAAAATTGCGTTCTTTTAAAGCCAGGCAGATTCTATAGGCTTGTTTATGCACCAAAGCAACATGTCCTCCTCTACATTCATCCTGCTGTTGACTAATGTAACTGTAGCCCCACTGACTTAACTTGTGGTCTATCAAATACATCAAATAGGCGGTTAACATAAGCGATTTCTTGCGTATGCGATCCATGCCTGCCTCTTGGTAAATATCCAATATGCCTTCCAAGGGTGCCATTGAAAACATATTAGGTGTTCCTGTTTGAAAAGCTTTGATATCAGCAGCTTGTTCAAAATTGTATTTCAGCTCAAACTGAGTCTCATCGCTATTTCCAAACCAACCAGCAAGTCCTATTTCTCTTCCAAAGTGTTTCCGATTTACATAAATGCCTGCTGTCGCACCAGGACCAGCTGAAAGATACTTGTAATTGCACCAGATCGCAAAATCAGGTTGGACTAAATTGAAGTCATGTTCTACAGCTCCAATAGAATGACACAAGTCAAAACCAATGATAATTCCCCTTCGATGAGCCTCTTTTGTCAACTTATCAAGGTCCAAAAGCTGTGCACTGCGATAGAGAACAGAAGGCAACAAAACAATCGCTACATCTTCTGTCATGGCATCAATGATACTTTGCTCGTCTAAAAACATCCCGTCTTTACTACTTATAACTTTAATCACATCTTCGACCTGCATCCCTTTTAGCTTAATCTGACTATCAATCGCGTAACGATCAGTTGGAAAATTTAAATCGTCTACTAATATCTTATAGCGCTGTTTGGTTGGTTTCCAAAATGTTGCTATTATCTGATGAATATTCAAAGTTGTATTAGCCGTAACAATTACTTCATCACTATTTGCCTTTATCAGTTTTGCCAATCGAGCACCTAACTTTTTGCCGTAATTAAAATAGTGACCTTCATCTGTATTCCAAATCAATATTCCTTGTTTCTTCCATACCTCCATGACTCTTAACAAGGCCTTTTCTGCATCAATCGAGGCAAGACCTAATGAATTGCCATCCATGTAAATTTGATTGTTCTCAAGTGGGTAGAATCGCTTCTTAAAACTACTTAAAGAGTCATTTTCATCAAGTGACTTAGCATAGTCCAAGGTGGGGTTAAAATTGTTGTTTGTCATAAGTTTATTCTATTTTTTCAAGATTCTGCGTTTGATTGTTGTTGTTTACTATTTAGATTCCACTTGGGGATGTAAGCCAAAGATAGCTTCATAATCCACAGTAAAATTTCCTTTCTTAATTGTAATTTTACTCTCTCTTAAGGAGATAACTTCTAACACTACGTAGTCATTCCAAAATTGCTTCGATATGACTTCTCCTTTCTTATATCCCTCTAATTTGGGCGTTACCTGCCAATACGCTGTAAACAAGTTTGCCACAAGATCAGAATTCCCAACGATTTCAACTGATTGAACAAGGGTTGCGCCTTCTGAATACGCACCGTAGATGTTATTATCTCGCTTTATGTGATAAGTAACGTTTAAATACTCACCTTGACGCGTTGAAATCCCTGGTACGTATTTTTCGATAATTTTACTTTTTTGTCTTAGCTGTTCTTTGTAAGCCATGCGCATTTGTCCTTGTAAGAAGGAAGTAAAATTCATTGTCACAAAATTGTAATCAAGATTTCGAAAAACGGTAAAATAATCTTGACCAAAATGCCCCTTAAGAGCATTAGCAAGATTGTCATATCCCCGTTTTGACTTTTCTTGAGCAGTCAGTTCCCTATTGTTTTCAATTGGAACCTGTCCATTTCTTTGTTGGGTGTTTTCCGTACTGTAAACTGCCTGATTTTGATTGGTCTCTTGAGCTAAAGAAATACCTTCTCTCCCCTCTATGTCAACATCAAGTAATAATTCAGCTGCAGTAATTTGATTCAGCCACTCCTCCTTATAACAGGCAATACATATAATTTTCTTTAAGCGAATTTGGTTCTCTGTCGTAGCCATTGTCAAACTTTGCTTGACAAGCTCATTAATAGCAGGATTTTGAATATTGGGATCTTGCTGTTGTAACAATATGGCATTATTATCTAATACCTGTTCTATTTTCAATAAATAAGGAAGGGCTTTATTGGAAGTCTTTTTTACTTGAGTTTGTTCCTTCTCAGTCATTCGAAATGTCTGAGCTTGTCCCCAAAAACTCATACACAAACAAACTATTGTTGCTACTATTCTCATTTTGCCTTTTATCTTAATACTCAAATATACAAATAAATAGTAGCGAGCCTTGCAGTGATCTACAGCTAATTTTAGTTTACTGAATTAATATTATCTTTGCCAGATAATTCAGCATATATGATATTACAAGATACAATAGTAGCATTGGCAACCCCATCTGGTGCAGGTGCTATTGCCATCATAAGAGTTTCGGGTAAAGATGCTATCACATTAGTAAACGGTATCTTTAAATCGATTAAAAACAAAGACCTGACAAAACAAAAAACACATACCCTACACTTGGGGCATATCGTAGATGGAGATCGCGTTTTGGATCAGGTGTTAATCTCTATTTTTAAAGGTCCTAATTCCTATACAGGAGAGAATACAGTAGAGATATCTTGCCACGGTTCTACCTTCATCCAGCAACAAATAATCCAATTGTGTCTGCGCAAAGGTGCTAAGATGGCCCAAGCTGGGGAGTTTACCATGCGTGCCTTCTTAAACGGTAAGTTAGATTTATCACAAGCCGAGGCTGTCGCTGACTTAATCGCTTCTGATAACGAAGCAAGTCATCAAATCGCAATGCAGCAAATGCGCGGGGGATTCTCAAGTGAGATTGCTAAACTACGCGAGCAGTTGTTGAACTTTGCCTCGTTGATTGAATTAGAACTTGATTTCTCAGAGGAAGATGTGGAATTTGCAGATCGTACGCAGTTTAAAGAACTAATCGACCGCATAGAATTTGTGCTAAAACGCCTTATCGACTCTTTCGCAGTAGGTAATGTAATTAAGAATGGAATCCCTGTAGCTATCGTTGGAGAACCTAACGTAGGGAAATCAACTTTATTAAATGCTTTACTAAATGAAGAGCGCGCTATCGTCTCTGATATTGCAGGGACAACCCGTGATACGATTGAGGATGAATTAGTAATCGATGGTATTGGTTTTAGATTTATAGACACCGCTGGTATCCGCGAAACAAAAGATGTGGTAGAAAGCATTGGTATCCAAAAGACGTTTGAGAAGATTGAAGCGGCTCAAGTTGTTATATACCTAATCGATGGAGCTAAATTAAACAGTAGTTCTTTAGATGAAATAAAAGTTGAGTTAGAAAAACTCAAAAACAAGTATCCACTAAAACCACTACTTGTAGTTTGTAATAAAAAGGATTTATTATCAGAAGAACAAATCGCTTTATATCATGCAAACATTGATAATCTGATGTTGATGTCTGCAAAGGAGAATGTAGGTGTAGAGGAGCTAAAAGAGGCTCTATTAGGCTTTGTTAATACTGGTGCTCTACGCAATAATGAAACAATCGTAACCAATACGCGTCACTACGATTCTCTTCTAAAAGCTTTGGAGGAAATCGAAAAAGTGAAATGGGGACTTCAGACTAATTTATCTGCAGACTTAATGGCTATTGATATTCGTCAGGCTTTATATTTCTTCGGTGAAATAACAGGGCAAGTTACGAATGACGAATTGTTAGGTAATATTTTTGCGAACTTTTGTATCGGGAAGTAGGTTACGTTTCCGTTGTTAAGATATACTTTCTTTTGATTGACTATCAGTAAATTAACACTGATAGTCTTTTCTTTTATGTTCTTTTCTTAGTATATTCGTTGCTACAAATTCATCACATATTTTAAATATGTAGCAAATATCATCACATAATGAAAATCACACTAAGAGAACGTCTATTACCCAGTGGTAAAATCAACCTATCTATCGAATACTATAAAGGTACCATACTCCAACCGAATGGTAAACGCAAAACGGTTAGAGATTATGAAAACTTAAAACTATTCTTACACAGCGAACCTAAAAATGCTGGTGAAAGAAAAGAGAATAAAGAAACCCTGGCACTTGCCAAACAAATCTTAGCTATTCGAGAAGCGGAGTTTTACCAAGGTCGCTTTGAACTAAAGAATACCACCAAAGGCAAAAGAACCTTTTTAGACTACTTTCAGGAGAAAACGGAGGAGAAATCCGATAGTCCAAAAAACTACGGCAATTGGACGGCTACAATGGTTCATTTAAAGCGATGCATCTCTCCTAACACTATTTTTGATGATATAGATGAGAAGTTTGTAAAACGTGTGCGTACTTACTTCGATAAAGAGGCACGAACTAAGAGTGATCTCCCTTTATCACTTAACTCTAAATACTCCTACTTCAACAAATTTAAAGCCTGTTTGCGTGCAGCCTTTGATGAGGGCTACTTAGCTCTAAATTATGCAGCTAAAATCAAATCATTTGAACAAGCTGAGAGTCAACGAGAATACCTCACGTTTAATGAAGTACAACAATTAGCCAATACGGAATGTAAATATGAGGTTTTAAAACGCGCATTCTTGTTCTCTTGTCTTACTGGTTTGCGATGGTCAGATATAAACAAAATGACTTGGTCAGAGGTAAGAGAAGAACATCAAGAAGGAGAAAAAGAAATATTTAGAATCAATTTTACACAACAAAAGACTGGCGGAATAGAATATCTTTATATTTCTAAACAAGCTCGTGAGCTATTAGGTGAACGCAAAGGCAATATAGACCGTGTATTTATTGGTCTGAAGTATTCTGCTGTATATAACAATGCTATTGTCCTATGGTGTAATAAAGCTGGTATTTCAAAACATATCACATTCCATAGCGCACGTCATACTTATGCCGTATTATCATTAGAAAATGGTATAGATATTTATACACTTTCAAAACGTTTGGGACATGGAGAGATACGAACAACAGATATATATGCAAAAATAATAGATGCAAAAAACAAAGAAGCAGCTAATTTAATTCCTGAACTAAGTTTTTAATAGTATGACAAACACTGAAATAGCACAGCTAAAAGAAGATATAAAAAAGGAGCTTCGATTAGAAATGAAAGCTGAATTAAAAGAACTAGTGAAAAATGAAATATGTGCTCTCCTATTTGACGAAGGAGCTTTTGAGACACCTTTAAGAGCGTATATTAAGTCATTAGCCTATGAAGATATTCATTATCTCAGGATGCTAAATAATGGCTTGGTGAAACATGGCAGCAATCTTATAGAGATTCCCGAAACATCAACGGGAACGCTATCTATGAAATTAAAAAAGAATATTAATTTCAAGCAACTATATGATAACTGTATTGAATCGGGCATAATGGAAGCTTCTTTTGATGATTTTAAAGCAGTACTTAATTTTGAAGCGGAATCAGGATATATATATTGGTTACAAAAAGCTCGAAAAAGCTTTACTTATAAAGGTATTTTTGAGTTATACGAATCTGTTTATGATGAAGATTTTTTTAATTTAAATCCACATTTACAACGCTTATTCATAGCCTATTTAAGTAATAAGTTTCTACTGGAGGGAAAACCTAAATTATACGTTGAATTTGAAAAAAGTTTCAATAAGGTGTATAAAGGAAAATAAGAGATACTCAAAACTAAACCATAAGTTAAACTTAAAGGATAAAAGTACAAATATTGCACTCCCTTTTATCCCTTTTAGGAAACCTCTTTTCGTTCCTTAACCTTTGCTTTGATAAATATAAAAACAGAAAGCAATGGAAAATCAAATGATCTTAGAAAAGTTAAATCGATTAGAGCGATTAATTGTTGATTCAACGAAAGAAATATTTAATGTAGAGGACTTAATCAATTATACGGGCTTCACACGTTCACACATTTACAAATTAGTGCATAAAAACGTAATACCATATTCAAAACCCAACGGTAAGTTTTTATTTTTCTTAAAATCAGAAATAGATGAATGGTTACTTCAGAATAAAAGCCAATCGGTATCTCAGATACAACAACATGCCTTAGACTATTCTTTCAAAAACAGAAAAAAATAAAGCGTTCAAAATTGCCCTTTGAACGCTTCAGATTACTATTGTCTCACTCCTAAGAGTATGGTGCAAATATATGCATTATACTCTTATCTATCAACTATTTATTTAATGGAAGAAATAAGCGTATATGACGTATCATCTCGCAAAGACTCCGTATATGATAAAATTCACGAAGAGTTTAGCAAACATTTCATTATCAAATTCAATGAAATATCCTTAGAGTTTGAAATTTCTATTCAAAACTCAAGCAATTTACCAGAATTCAACGAATCTTCTCTACTGATACACTTACATCGAGAGAAGATAAACGTAAGCCCTCAAACTCTAAAAACGTATTTAAAAAGTCATTTTATAGAACGATATAACCCAATTGTAAATTACTTTGAAGAATTACCTCCTTGGGATGGCAAAGATTACATTAAACAATATGCTTCTTACGTTAATACAGATGACAATACACTCTTTGCTCATCACTTAATGAAATGGGCAATTCGTGCTGTAAAGACAATAATCCATCCAGAACAGATCAACAAACATTGTTTAATCTTGGGAAATGGAGAGCAAAATGCGGGTAAATCTACTTATTTAGAGAACCTTTGCCCTAAGCCATTAAAGCGTTACTACTATGAAAATATTGGAGTTAGCAAAGATGATCGTATTAAATTGTGTAAAGCGTTTATCATTAACATTGAAGAATTGGATGTACTGGGTAAATACGATATTAATTCCATTAAGTCTATCATATCACAGACAACAGTAAACGAACGTTTGCCATATGCAGAAAAATCTTCTTTACTATACCGTATTTGCAGCTTTGTAGGAAGTACAAACAAGCTTGAATTTTTGAATGACGAAACAGGAAGTGTTCGTTGGATTGTCTTTGATGTTATCGGCAGAGTTAATTTTGCTTATAGCCAAGAGTTTGATATGGATAACTTCTGGACACAAGCCTACCACATCTATAAACACCAGCCCACATTCAAATCAGATTTAACCGTTGATGAAGTAATTGCTAATGAAAAAAGAAATGAACGGTTTACGATTCAGACGGTTGAGAGTGAATTTGTTCTTCGTTTTTATGAACCAAGTGAAGATTTAGACGATTTTCGAACAGCCACAGAGATTATGACTGAGCTTTCAGTTATGGGACATAAATTAAACAATCAAAGAATAGGAACCTCTTTGAAAAAACATGGATTCAACCGAATTAAACATGCAAAAAGACAGGTGTATGGTTATTTAGCTAAAGCAAAATTTAAAGACTCTCCTTGGGGCTTTAGTGAGTAGAACAAATATTTAGCTTACCTAGTTACCTACTTACCTAAAGAAGTATAGTGTATTAAAAATCAATATATTACTTAGGTAGGTAACTAAAAAAATAACTTACCTTTTTCAAAATATTAGGTAGCTGGGTAACCTATAAAAACAACTACCTATACCAATACCTATTTGAATAACAACGAATTACATCAAAAAGGTGATTAGGTAAGCAATAAATACATTTCAGAGCATATGATAAATTGTAGTGAAGCAAAAAAGATAAGTTTAATTTCTATTTTAGATAAAATAGGAGCTAAAAAAGTCAAACAGACTAATCGGGAAGCTTGGTACCTAAGTCCGTTTCGAAATGAAACAACAGCATCCTTTAAAATAGACCTCTCGAAAAATATTTGGTTTGATCATGGAGAAGGAAAAGGCGGAAACGTTTTAGACTTTGTAATGAGATATTATAAGTGTGAATTAAAAGAAGCGCTACAGATTTTGGATGATGAATCTTTTTCTTTTCACCAGCCTACTTTTCAAGACGATGCTATTGAAAAAGAAAAGAAGTACGAAATAAGAGCAATTAAGCCTCTAGCGAATACGCAGCTCATCAATTATATACAAAGCAGGCGTATCAATCTTAAAATGGCTAAAAAACACTGTGTAGAACTTCATTATAGCCTTAACGATAAATCCTATTATGGCATAGGGTTCAAAAATGAGCTGAATGGGTATGAAGTTCGAAACAAATACATAAAAATGTGTTTAGGGACTAAAGCACCTTCCTATTTTAATAATAACAGTAGTCAAATTGTCCTATTTGAATCCTGGAGTGATTTTTTGAGCTTCCTAACGCTATATCCGAAAGCAGAAAAAAGTTATGATTACTTGATATTAAATTCGGTAGGAACATTAAATACTATTTTAAATAGTGATACAAATAATTATTTGTACAAATGTACAAATGGTGAAAGTGACAAATGTATCCATGTACATAGTGACAAATGTATCAAAAACACTTTGTACAAAGAATTAAAGTATGATATAATTATTTGTTGCTTTGACAATGATGCTGCTGGAAATAATGCCACTAGAAAAGTACAAGATGCTTTTCCTAATCGTATAAAAGATGGAAGAAGCTTATACCCTACTCACAAAGATTTGAACGATTATATTATGAAAATTTAATGGTTTTCACGTAAGGCAAGATGTGTGTTTGTATATACATTTTTTAACAAAAACGAAATACTTAACACGCACTTGCCTATTTCATAGGAATCTTAAACAACTCGGAACTCGTTTTTAATACATAGATATATGAAGAAAAATAACCAATTACTAATAAGAATTAGTGATACTCAAAAGGAGGATTGGAAACAAGAAGCTGATAAAAACGGAATGACTTTGACTGAATATATTACTCATAAAGTTGAAGGTAATTTAGGTAAATCTGAAAGAAGAGATATTCTAAAGTTCATTGAAATATCGACCAATACTGATTCTAAAGTAGAAAATAACATAAACCAAATTGCTAAATGGGTTAATACCCATCAGCAAATTACGGTTGAAAAAATGGATGAATATCTGTTGGAGTTGGAAAAATATCAACGATTGATAAAAGAAAGAAATACTATTTTTAGAAAAATAATCTTATTGCTTTCTGAAATATGATTGCAAAAATTATATCAACACATAGGGATTCTTCCTAAGAGGGTTAAAAAATCCGATGATTCGAGGGTGTTCCATGAACTGTGTCATACAAACATATTCAAAATATCTTCATTGCTTCTTAGTTGTGCATTAAATTTCACAACTCTCTCATATTCAGTTTTTGAGATAAAAGACTCAATAATCTCTAATCGATGTAAATTCTCTAAATAGAAATAAATAACTCTGTGTATAATTGGATCAATGCTATTACCACATAAAAAATCAAACATCATTTTATTGAACACAGCTTTGCTATCTTGATTTAGATTGATTGGTTTTTTGGATGCTAATTGGTCAGTCATCATAGCAGCTAAAAGCAAGGTGTCGTTTTCAATGAGGATTTTAATGATGTCTGCTTTCTCTTCTTGTGAAACAGATGCTAAAAAGAAGTGAATACATTGATAAAAGTACCTGCTCTGCTTGCCCTTTGCATACTCTTCCATAGATAAAAAATATCCTTCCGATAATTTGATGCGTTCATCTTCAATAACTACTTCTTTACTTCCTGTTAAGATTAAGTGGATTAATGGAACTAAAACGGCATAATATTCTTTTGTTTTCATCAGCAGTTAGATTTTAAAATTCTTACTGAAAGTATCTTTATCCGTTTGTTTACTTCTCCCTTTAGGTACAGAATCCTGTGCTTGTTTTTTATTGAAAGTGTCTTGGAAAATTTGGAGATCACTTCGATATGTTGAGTCTTGTTCTCGTGCTTTTAGATTCGCATTGAAGATGCTATCTTGTTTACTTCTTTCCTTATTAAAAGCTTCCATACGCTGCTGCATTCGCTTTAGACTTTCTTCAGCTTTTTGCTTTTTTGTTTTCTCTTGTGCTATTGAAGTAATAGAAAATAGAATTGATAATAAGAATACTGATTTTTTCATCGTGCCTTGATTTGTAGTTAATAAAAAAGCGTGGAACTAAGATCAATCGGAAACAGAGGTACTAGGATACCTAAAGACCACGACGACTCAGCCCACGCCAATATAAGGCACGGGCGTAAGTCTGTCGATTTTATGGTCTTTTAGAAGATTCCTAGTTTTCTGTTACCTAAAATGACAGCTTACGCTTGTTTGTAATATTTTCTATGACAAACTTAAGGAATAAACTACAATATTTAAAATACTCTTTTTCTTTTCACAAACTTCAATAGTTTCATAGCTAAAGGTTTCTTAAATAAGAAACTTATAGCTAATTTAGTACACATTAATCTGTCCAAAATGAAAACATATCCTTTAGATCAAATCATCGATGAACAAATAGGTCCTATTGGAACACCCAAACGCGACTTGTTTGAATCTAAAATTCAATTTGAATTAATAGGTTCCAAAATTAAAATCCTTCGAAAACAAAAAGGGTTAACTCAAGCTCAACTGGGTGAATTGGTTGGGGTTCAAAAAGCGCAAATATCTAAAATAGAAAAGAGCACCGCAAATGTAAAGATTGTTACTGTATTTAAAGTATTGAATGCTTTGGGGGCTAAGTTGACTTGGGAGATAACCAAATAACAACATCACCAAGAATAATACTTTTATAACAAAAACAACATAGTAACCCTAAAGAATAGAATCTAATTGAGTACATGAAATAACTGTAATAGTAACTTAAAATAAACAACATGAAATTAAAAATAGATGAAGGACTAGACCCATCCAGAGTATTCACATTGATCCCCAAATTAAAGAAATTACTAAAACCTATTAAGGTTCAAAATAACAGTGAGTTTATAGATAAATTGTTGAAGAAACCTTTTGAAATTCTAGATATAATAAGTGAATCATATATACTTGAAGGTCATGAAGATTTTCATTTACATTGCATTCTTTATAGTAATATTCCTATTTACTTCAGTGCTGCAATTGGAGATGGAGCAAATTGTTGGATAGGCGGTGAAAAACCGAATGGTGAAAGTTTATATGATGTTGATGATAGACAGGGGTTGATCGATACTTTGGAAAGTTTAAATTTACCCAAGACAATTATTTTTACTGAAATAATACTAACACAAAATATTGAGGGTTCGGAATGTGAATTCAAGTACAAAATCTAAGATTAAAACATGAAGCATTTGATTAATTTGTAGTCTCCAATTCAAGTAAAGGATGACCCCAAAATCATCAGATTTGTTTTTTATTAAATTTAAAATAGAACAACTAAATGAAAAATATGCTAGATCAAAATATAATATGCTCTGGCTGTAAATTGATCTGATTAGTTGAATAACTTTCCTTTGTTTTCTAATGGCTCCCAATATTATTAGCTGTATATTTAGCCTTTGAATTTTATTTATTTTTCAAAATAGAACTCACTTAATAAAGGTAGCCAATGGCAAACCTATAAATAAAGCAAATCAGATTTTTATTACAAATGACAAGAGAACAAGAGCGTGACGAATTACACCGTGCCATATGGCAGATTGCTAATGATTTAAGAGGAAGTGTTGATGGATGGGATTTTAAATCCTATGTTTTAGGGATTTTATTTTATCGTTTTATCTCAGAAAATTTAACAACACATATCAATAAAGCAGAATGGGAAACAGGGAATACTGATTTCGATTTCGCGAAACTTTCAGATGAAAATGCCGAATTTGGTAGAACAGATACCGTTTCTGAAAAAGGTTTTTTTATTCTCCCTTCCGAATTATTCCAAAACGTACAGAAAAATGCAGAGAACAATCCAAATTTAAATGTGGATTTACATCGCATTTTTAAAGATATCGAATCCTCAGCTAACGGCACCGACAGTGAAGATGATTTAAAAGGACTGTTTGACGATGTGGATGTGAACAGCAACAAATTAGGTGGTACAGTTGAACAACGTAATGCTCGTTTAGCCAAAATTCTTAATGCCATTGCTGGACTAAAATTAGGCGAATATCAAGATAACAATATTGATGCTTTTGGTGATGCATACGAGTACCTGATGACCATGTATGCTAGTAATGCAGGTAAATCAGGTGGTGAGTTTTTTACGCCTCAAGAGGTTTCTGAGTTATTAGCTGAAATTACGGTTGTTGGTAAAACAGAAGTAAATAAAGTGTATGATCCTGCTTGTGGTTCAGGTTCTTTGTTATTAAAGTTTGCTAAAGTTTTAGGTAAAGACAATGTGCGTCAAGGCTTTTATGGTCAAGAAACTAATATCACCACTTATAACCTTTGTCGGATCAATATGTTTTTGCACGATATTAATTTCGAGAAATTTAATATTGCGCATGGAGATACCTTGATGGATCCCATGCACTGGGATGACGAACCGTTTGATGCCATTGTTTCTAATCCACCATATTCTATTAAATGGGACGGTGATGCCAATCCGTTATTAATTAACGATCCACGTTTTGCACCTGCTGGCGTCCTAGCACCTAAATCCAAAGCCGACTTAGCTTTTACTATGCACATGCTTTCGTGGTTAGCTACTTCGGGTACAGCTGCTATTGTTGAATTTCCTGGGGTATTGTACCGTGGTGGTGCAGAACAAAAAATTCGTAAATACTTAATTGACAACAATTATGTTGATGCAGTAATTCAGTTACCACCCGACTTATTCTTTGGGACAACTATAGCGACTTGTATTATTGTGTTGAAGAAAAGCAAAAAAGATAATGCAACCTTGTTTATCGATGCTTCTGCCGAATTTGTGCGTGGAGGAAATAAGAATAAATTATCGGACGACAACCGCAAAAAGATTTTAAGTACATTTATTTCTCGAGAAAGTGTCGACCATTTTGCACGTTTAGTACAAAACAGTGAGATTGCAGAGAACGATTACAATATTGCTGTAAGTAGCTATGTAGAACAAGAAGATACTACAGAGAAAATAGACATTGTAGAATTAAATCAGCGCATTAAAGATATTGTAATAAAGCAACAAGAGTTACGCACGGCTATTGATGCTATTGTGAATGATTTAGAAAATAAATAAAAACTGAAGTTATGAATAAAGAATTACAGTTTTTACTATACAACACACCACAGTTCAATACCAAGATTAATGTGGTGGTAAAAGACGAAACCATTTGGCTTACACAAAAGGCTATGGCAGAGCTTTTTGATGTTAAGGTACCTGCAATCAGTAAGCATTTAAAAAATATTTTTGAAGAAGGCGAGCTGGACGAACAACTGGTTATTTCCAAAATGGAAACAACCACTCCACATGGTGCTATTGCAGAAAAAAAACAAACAAAAGAAACCAATTTCTATAATCTTGATGCGATTATTTCCGTTGGTTATCGCGTAAATTCTTCTAAAGCAACGCAATTCCGTATTTGGGCAACCAATACTTTAAAAGAGTTTATAACCAAAGGTTTTGTCATAGATGATGAACGTTTAAAACAAGGTAAAACGGCTTTTGGAAAAGATTATTTTCGTGAACTACTAGATAGAGTTCGCTCTATTCGTGCCAGTGAGCGAAGAGTATACCAACAGATTACCGATATTTTTGCTGAGTGCAGTATCGATTATAATCCGCAATCAGAAATTACCAAGAATTTCTATGCTATGGTACAAAATAAGTTTCATTATGCCATAACAGGACATACAGCAGCCGAAATTATTTATAAAAAAGCCGATGCTCAAAAAGAAAACATGGGTTTAACTACTTGGAAGAATGCTCCAGACGGGCGTATTTTAAAATTGGACACTTCGGTAGCTAAAAATTATTTGGAAGAAAAAGAAATTAAACAGTTGGAACGTACCGTAACCTCGTATTTTGATTATATCGAAAACCTGATTGAACGAGAAAACACCTTTACTATGGAAAGCTTGGCAAACAGTGTAGATAAGTTTTTAAATTTTAATGAATTTAAAGTATTAGAAGGTAAAGGAACAAAATCGCATAAACAAGCTATTGCTAAAGCAGAGAAGGAATACGACCAGTTTAATAAAACCCAAAAAATAGTTTCGGATTTTGATAAAGCAATTAAAAAGCTAACCCAAAAAGGAAAAAACAATGAGTAAGATAGATGAATTGATAGCGAAGTATTGTTCAGATGGGGTGGAATGGTATTCATTGGAATCGGTATTTGATATAAAAAATGGCTATACACCTTCAAAAAATGATAAAGAAAATTGGGAAAACGGAGATATTCCTTGGTTTAGATTGGAAGACATTAGACTATCTGGTAAAGTATTAAATGATTCCATTCAACATATTACAAAAAAAGGTGTAAAGCGAGGCGGGTTATTTCCTGCTAATTCAATTATTCTATCAACCACAGCTACAATAGGTGAACATGCTTTAATTACAGTCCCATCTTTAGCCAATCAACAATTTACATATTTTGTAAGAAAGCAGGAATTTGACAATATTTTGAATATTAAATTTTTCTTTTACTACATGTTTGTAATTGCTAAATGGTGTAAGTCTAACGTAAATGAGGGCGGTTTTGCTATTGTGAGTACAAATAGTTTAAAGAAATACGAATTTCCCATCCCACCACTTCCTGTACAAGAAGAAATTGTTCGCATTTTAGACAAATTTACAGCGCTGGAGGCGGAGCTGGAGGCGGAGCTGGAGGCGCGTACGCGCCAATACGAATACTACCGTAACCAATTGCTCTCGTTTGAAGGCAAAGATGTGGAATGGAAAGCTTTGGGGGATATTGGTGAGTTTATTAGAGGAAAGCGTTTTGTTAGAACAGATATGATTGAATCGGGATTTCCGTGCATTCATTATGGTGAAATGTATACGTATTATAATGTTTTTGCAAAGGAATCTAAGTCATTTATCAGCGAGGAATTAGCAAAGAAATTACGTGTAGCAAACAAAGGGGATGTTGTAATAGTTGCTGCTGGTGAAACCATTGAAGATATTGGTAAAGCAACAGCTTGGTTAGGTGATTCAGATGTAGTAATCCATGATGCTTGTTTCACTTTCAAGAGTTCGTTAAATCCAAAATTTGTAGCTTATTTTTCCAGAACTAAACTCTTCCATGATCAGATAAAAAGACATATTTCATCTGGGAAAATTTCAGCAATTAATGCAAAAGGATTAGAAAAGGCTAAAATCCCAGTTCCACCATTAGATGAACAAGAGCGCATTGTTGCTATTTTAGACAAATTTGATGCTTTGGTCAATGGTATATCAACTGGTTTACCTGCAGAGATACAAGCCCGCAGACAACAATATGAGTATTATAGAGGAAAATTATTAACGTTTGAGCCAGTCGCTGTAGCTCAGTAAATCGAATGTAAGTATATGTCAATTAATTATAATCTTATTTCGGAAAACTCAGAGTCTACCGTAGTTTCAGAATACGTTACCGAATATAAAAGAGAAGTAAAATACCAAAGCGAAGCGGAGTTAGAAAAAGCTTTTATAGAATTGCTACAAAAGCAAGCCTATGAGTTTTTGCCTATTACAAGCAATCAGCAATTGATAGATAATTTACGTGTACAGTTAGAAAAACTTAATGATTATCAGTTTACAGAAAAAGAATGGAAACAGTTTTTTGAAGGTAAATTATCTAATCCTAACAGCAATATCGAAGATAAAACCCGATTAATTCAAGAAGATTATATTCAGGCTTTAGAATGCGAAGATGGTTCGTTGCGCAATATTTATCTAATTGATAAAAAGAATATTCACAACAATAAGCTACAAGTCATTAATCAATACGAGACGGCTGAAGGGAAACGTGCCAATCGTTACGATGTTACCGTTTTGGTCAATGGTTTGCCTATGGTGCATATTGAACTAAAAAAACGTGGTGTTTCGCTACAAGAAGCCTTTAACCAAATCGATCGTTACGAAAGAGAATCGTTTTGGGCAGATAGTGGCTTGTTTCAGTTTATACAATTATTTGTTATTTCAAACGGTACATTAACCAAATATTACAGCAATACCACACGCTATACGCATTTAAAAGAAAAGGAAAAACAAGGTTCAAAGAAATCAAAAACCAGCAACAGTTATGAGTTTACCTCATGGTGGGCAGATGGTAGCAATACACCTATTTTAGATTTAATGGATTTTGGAAAAACCTTTTTTGCCAAACATTCTATTCTAAATATCATTACCAAATATTGTGTGTTTACTTCGGATAAGTTGTTATTAGTCATGCGACCTTATCAAATTGTAGCCACCGAACGCATCTTACAAAAAATCAATGTTTCTAATAATTACAAGAAATACGGAACCATTGATGCAGGTGGTTATATATGGCACACTACAGGTTCGGGTAAAACCTTAACCTCTTTCAAAACCGCTCAATTAGCAAGTAAATTGCCTTTTATTGAGAAAGTAATCTTTGTAGTAGACCGAAAGGATTTGGATTACCAGACGATGAAAGAGTATGATAAGTTTGAAAGAGGTGCAGCCAATAGTAACACCAATACAGCGGTATTAAAAAAACAATTAGATGATCCGAATGCAAAGATTATCATTACAACGATTCAAAAGCTATCAATCTTAATTAAGAAGCAGAAAAATCATCGTATTTACGGAAAACCTGTCGTATTTATATTTGATGAATGCCACCGTTCGCAATTTGGTGATATGCATGAATCGATTACCAATGCATTTAAGAAATACTTTCTGTTTGGTTTTACAGGAACGCCCATTTTTGC
The DNA here is from genome assembly GCF_009767705.1 of Myroides sp. LoEW2-1. Classification (NCBI taxonomy): domain Bacteria; kingdom Pseudomonadati; phylum Bacteroidota; class Flavobacteriia; order Flavobacteriales; family Flavobacteriaceae; genus Myroides; species Myroides sp. LoEW2-1. The sequence continues at coordinate 28,337 of NZ_WSPP01000008.1, forward strand.
TAAAAATTCCAACAGCGGAGGAAAAACACACTTAAAAACGACGGTTCAGGCATTTGGTTGTTATTTGCATGGTGATCCGACGAATTGTCCTGAAACCAATCATCAGTCTGCGATACACACCTACACCATAGTAGATGCTATTTCGGACAAAAATGTATTGCCTTTCCGAGTAGATTATATCCGAACCATAAAAGAGAAAGAAGATATAACAGACCAAAAAGTTCGAGATATAGATCGTGAAAAGATTCTATTGTCACCCAAATATATCGCTAATAATGTTAGCTATATTTTAGAACATTTCGATCAAAAAACAATGCGAAATTCAAAGCCATATTACATGACTACACTTGCCAATGTGCATGAAGTATCATCGGCTAAGGATCGCAATAAGATTGAAGAAATTAAAGAAAAAATAAGGCTGAGCGGATTTAATTCCATTTTTGCGGTTTCATCTATTGATGCTGCTAAGTTGTATTATGAAGAATTTAAACGTCAGCAAAAAGAAGTTCCAGAACTACGTAAATTAAAAATTGCTACAATATTCAGCTTCGGACAAAATGATCCTGAAGAAGATGGCGTTGAAGATGAAAATTCAGAATCAACAGAAGGACTGAGCGCATCGCATCGCGATTTCTTAGATCACGCCATCATTGATTACAATTTAGAATTTAAAACCAATTACGATACATCGACCGATAAATTTCAAAACTATTACAAAGACGTTTCGTTGCGTATGAAGAATCGAGAAATCGATTTATTAATCGTGGTGAATATGTTTTTAACTGGTTTTGATGCAACTACTTTGAATACACTTTGGGTAGATAAAAACTTGCGAATGCATGGTTTATTACAAGCTTTTTCAAGAACCAATCGTATTTTAAATTCCATTAAGACTTTTGGAAATATTGTATGTTTCCGAAACTTAGAAGAGAATACAAACGAAGCTCTAGCACTTTTTGGAAATAAAGAAGCAGGTGGCATTGTTTTGCTAAAAACTTTTGATGAATATTATTACGGTTATAACGATGGTAAAAAAGACATCAGAGGTTATCAGGATTTAGTTCAGGAGCTTTTGGAGAAATTCCCAATTGGTGTACGCATTCTTGGAGAAGAAGCACAAAAAGAATTTATCCGTCTTTACGGTGCTATTTTAAAACTTCGAAATATTCTAAGTTCTTTTGATGATTTTACTGGGAAAGAGATTTTATCTGACAGAGATTATCAAGATTATCACAGTATGTATATCGAATTGTATAACCAATTTAGAGGACAAAGCGGTGGCGATCGAGAAAATGTAGTTGATGACATTGAGTTTGAAATGGAATTGATTAAACAAGTAGAAATCAATATCGACTACATCTTGATGCTCATCCGTAAATACCATGAAAGCAATCAGAAAGACAAAGAAATTATCGTCAATATCCAAAAAGCAATTGATTCCAGCATCGACCTGAGAAACAAAAAAGAATTGATTGAAAAGTTTGTTGATTCGTTAACCCCATCATCCAATGTAGATGAAGATTGGCAGAATTATGTGAAAGAGCAAAAAGAAGCCGAACTGATTAAAATTATTGAAGAAGAACGCTTAAAAGAAGAAGAAACCAAAACATTTGTAGATAATTCTTTCAAAAACGGAGAAATCCAATCAGCAGGAACTTCATTTGCAGGCATCCTCCCTCCTGTTTCTAGATTCTCCCCGACAGGTGATTTAGCTAAGAAAAAGGAAACGGTATTGGAGAAATTGAAAGCTTATTTCGATCGTTTTTTTAATATAAGCTAAAGGAAAATCATTAAGAAGATGAGACTTTAAGTGATAGAAAAATTTGCTTTTTACCATAATTCAAATATAACTTATCCTAATTTACAGCCTTCAAATTGAAGGCTGTTTTTATTTCTACTCAGAATTATATAC
>NZ_WSPP01000082.1:0-10889 GCF_009767705.1 Myroides sp. LoEW2-1
CCACCCTCAAAAGCTTACAAACAAAGGCCTTAATCCAACTTCACTCGGAGATCCTTCGGTGAATCTTCAAAAAAACATGGGAAAATGAAGGGTTTTGCGAGCAACTCCCGAACAAACACCGAACAAATCGGCATAAACACAGGGAATTAATCAGAAAAAATTGAAAAAATACCACGGAAATGATTAAAAATGAAAAACCATAATTTGAGATTAAAAGTACTTTTTACTTTAACTTAGAAAAGCTTAAATATTATTTGATTTACATACACACAGAGCAAAAGAACAACTCTTTAAATCAATAGTCCAACAAAATTTACAAGGTAAAAATACAAAAAACATCTACATTCTTATAAACTCTTTATACAGATTGAAGGACTAAAAAGTTCTCTTTCGAATCACTGCTGCTTTGCTTAACGCCTATTGATTTCCACAGACTTGCCATCGCGCACTTCATAGCTAATTTCTTCTGAATCACCGAACTCTGTTTGACTCCAATACCTAACTAAATAAAAATTATCATCTATGACTTTGTATTCGTATTTTGATTCATTACCTCTACCATCTGCTGTCTCTACAACCAAAACCTCTTTAAGGTGATCAGCTCTCACGTAATGACCAAATTCTTCCCTGTACTGGGGTTGGTAGTCGAATTTTTTACTTACTGGATTATAAATTAAGAGGTATAAACCATAATCACGTCTTGCCTGAAAGGGAAAACGGTGATAGACAACAAGGTCTAAATACCCATCAAAATTGTAATCCTCCAATATGGTATTTAACTCCTCTTGCTTATAACAATAAGAGAATGGCAGTTCTACTTCTTGCAATAACTTCCTATTGCTATCATATAGCTTAATAGCGTCAAACTCATAATAATGCTTCTTTTTGTCGCTATCATCACTTTCTCTTGTATTTAAGGTATAAAAGTATTGTACAGAAGGTTGTTTCTCAACAGCGATTAACTCAAAATCTAATTGTTTAGAAGTGAGCATATTTGTCCATATTCCTGATACAACATCAAAATTTTGAAAGTCCTTTGCCGTAAATAAACCGGTATTGATCATCTTCTTGCTTTGAAAGTTATAAACCTCCTCTCCAATTCTCAAATCCCCTTTATGATAGGTTCCGCTAATACCTATTGGTTCATTATTAGGATATTTCTTATACGTATAATGTCCATAAATACTATTACTTTCCATATACTCCATATAGAGCCTAATAGGATAGCTTCCTATCTTTCCTTTATAAGTAATAACCCTTCTCTCAACCGCCTTTTGACCAAGCATACTAAAGCTAACCAAACAAGAAAATAGTACAAAGAATATTTGTATTCCCTTTATATTCACAAACTTAAAATCATTTATTTTACATTTATTAAAAGTAATACAATTCGCCCTTTTCTACAATTAAATAACGCTCACCTCCAACATAGAAAGGCCCTAAGCCTTGAGATCTAACGCTAATAAACACCACAAAAGAATCGGTAATACAGAAGGAAAATATCCTAAAATCAAAAACAATAGTAGCGCTCAAATCACAGGTTATTGTTTAAGTACTTTAGATAGTAATGCGCTAAGCTAATTGCTCGCAATACGATAAGCTGGATAAAGCAAAAAGTGGCTTGCTATTACACAAACCACTTTTACAAAAAGAAACATTTTAATCATTTAATTTTATTTTGACTATGAAAATAAATTAGAGATCCAAGTTATTATAAATGCAATTAATTTAATCATTGCATAAATCAGTAAACAAAAGACAATAATACCAATAAGTGAACGCACTGCTTTTTGGTTCACTTCTTTGATAATCTCCTTGTCATCTTCTACAAAGCCAACAATCAGACGCATATTGCGCAAATAACTTCGATTGAAAACATCAAGAATATTGCCAATCCAAAAAGGGATCATACCAATCAAGGTATCTCTTAGGATATTATAAATCACCGCCAGAGTCAATGGCAGTGAGCCAACTTTAAATAAACTTACATAAATAAAAGGAAGAGAAACAACCGAACTCACAGCGTCTCCTACTGTGGGAACTACACCCAGAATAGGATCTAAAAAATACTTGTCCATCACACTCGATATGGTTTTTAACAAGCGATAAGACTTAGACTCCTGTATCTTCAACATCTGCTGCAACTTGTCTTGTTGTCTATTATACTCGTGCACAACAGACTTATTAATTGTTGCTTTCTGTTTATTATCATCAATGCCTAATTCAACCTTAGCTTGACGTACTCTACTACTTTCCATTATACGCGCTATATTTCTAAAGTTTTACTTCCATTTAGTAGATCTTCAATATCTTGAGCAGAAATGTGAATATTTCCAACATCTGCTAACATGAGTAAACCCGTTTTAACTTCATCTTGTCCTTCTGCAGTATTAATTTGACGCATTATCTCTCTCAATACAGAAGCTTTGTCACCTATATTATTCATTTGCTGTTTAAAATCACTTTGCATACGCTGCACTTGTTCTTCATAAAGCGCTCTTTCTCTTTCACCGATTTTCTTATCCACTTGCAACTGCGTCCACACTTGGATTAAGTCAACCGCTCCAACAACTAATTTATTTTGAGCATCCATCATGGCTGTAATATCTTCTTTTAAATAAGTTTCTTCTGCTTTTTGCTTCTTAACAAAAGCTTGGTTAAAAGCGTTCATATCTGCTACAGCAATCGCTTCGTCTATGAGCAACTCGCTTTTTAAATCAGAAGTAAATTTTGTCAAACGCTCTTTGACCTTATCATTCAAGGCGAATTTCTCCTGTTTTTGCAACTGAAAACTTTCAAGGTATTTTCGATCAAACTTGCTCTGAAGAATATCTTTACCAACTTGTAAACATTTAAGATAATCCTCCAAATGCTGTGCAATACTCAACTTTACCTTATCGCTTACACTTATTTCTTGAGCTATCTTCCTATTGCTGTTTTTCAAAAGAGCATGTAATTCACTGTAACGCTCAGTATTAGACTTTAATTCACCCAAAAGATAATCACACTCTTGTTTGTCTAACTTTAAACTCACTTGTACTTTATTATACCCATCAATCACGGGAAGACACCTCTCTTGCCAGTGGTAAACTTCCCTGTTATAAGTATCTTTTCCTATACCTAAAAACAACAAGAAAGGCTTTGTTGGCTTTAAAGCCTTAGCCTGTTCATACTCATCTTTTCCATCCACAATAAAAGCATTGTTAGTGGTGATAGTCTGATTATAGTAAGTAATCTGCTTTTGCGTATCGCTGATCTGTCTACTCAACTGATTATACTCTTCTAAAAGTCCATCCCTCTCTTTTTTGAGTTTTTGTAGCACAGCAGTATGGTAAATAGAGTTTATAAGTTCTCTGTACTGATCTTGCATTACCTGCCTTGCATAACGATAGAATATATGTGCTTTTGGCACAAGCAACTCGTTTAATACGCTGTGGATAATCATTAAGCGCTTCATATCTCCATTGACAAGTGCAACGTCGTAGATGACTTTAGACTTGAACTTCTCTAATTCACCCTCCAGTATAGTTGTCTTATTTGCAGCATCGACATAATGTCCCACCATGTCAATCACTGCTAAGACAATTAAAGCTTTATTCCCCTTAGACCTTCCCAATGAATTACCTACCTTTTGCAAAGTACCTTTAAAACTACCTCCTATTTCTTCCATCAAGACTCCACAAGAAGTTGCGAGTTTGTAATATTCCATTTCAACAGCTTTAAACATCTCTGTCGTGTTGAGATACTGTATCTTGTCAAAATCAAATAAATCAGGAGCCACTTGTTTAATTGAATCCCCAAAGACATCCATTAACCCCAAACTATATTGTCTATACATAGAAGCAATATCATCTCTTAGCATTACAAATTGATCGACTGACTCTTGAATCAAATCTTTCAGTTCTTCATATCCATTAACTACATTTGTATATTGATGAAAGATTGCCGCCGCCTGCTCTTGCAAGTTCTTTACCCCTTTATTACCAATAAAAGTCATAAAATCAAGCTTATCTAAAGTAGCACTATTTGAAGGCGTTTTTTCACAAAGTAAATCAGATACGACATTGAACTGATCCATTGCTCTGTTGAATAATTGCTCTAACCCTGTGATAACTTCACTTTCATTGCCTTGAGTTAACTGCATATACAGGTTGTATTGCTCTACCAAATACTTCGATTCATCATTGCAAACAAATGCTTTTTTTATCTCCTCTTTATTATTATATCGACGATAGGCTTGCCAAACAAGAGCTGAAACCTGTATCGAATCTCCCTTAATACCAAATTCTCTAAGTTCAAAAGCTAAATCAGCTCTATTATAAACAGAAGCATTTTGTACTAATTTCTTAGCAAGTGCTAATATCTTTTTATAGATAGCATCGTTCTCCATTGTATTTACTTTGTGTTTTTATAAACTGTGTTTCAATACTACTAAGGCTTGATTTCAAAGCGTATTCTGTTATATTGCCTAACAAACTCAAAGTTGTCAATCAATCTAATCGCTCAACGTGAAAATCGTTTTTACTACAATTCCCCTTTTTGTAATCATAGCCATATAAGCGCATTAATACTTCTTGCAACTCTTTTGCTCCATTGTAGAACGGACAAGAGGTATGTTGAATTGTCGTGACTACAACAGTCATTTCGGGAGTTAGGACTGTATTATTTACTCTCCTAATTCGCTTTGGCGTTACTTTAAAAACTCTTGACATACTACGCTGTGAATTAATATTAATACAAAATTATCTGCACTAACTGTCATAACACATCAGTCAGTTAGAAAAAAAACATTCACTTTTCCATAAGGACACATAACCACTCCATTTCTAACACAATACAATTAAAAAAGTACGAGTTACCTTATAAAATTACGTCATTTTCAAAGAAATTCCACAAAAAAAAGCCAAAGAACTTACTTAAAGACATAACTACCCAAAGCCTACTCTAACATTAAACCGCCATAACCCCAACAATGCATGCTACTAGTTTAGAAACAGAACCTTTTTTGAAACTTAAAGATTCCTAACTATTTAATCGCTGAAGTTGTTTGGCTAAAATTCCTATTTGCTTTAATTTACTTTCTAATTGTGCGTTCCAAGGTACTCCAAAACACAAACGCATAGAATTATTATATTGGTCTTGCAAGGTAAACATACGTCCAGGAGCGATGCTAATTCCCCGTTTGATTGCAGCATCATAAAGCTCAATGGTATCGATTTTATCTCCAAATTCAATCCAAAGAGAAAGTCCTCCTTGAGGTTGACTAATCTTCACGTCTTTTGGAAAACTTTGCTGTATCACCCTTGCGTAATTTTGATAATTCAAATAGAGCTTTTGACGAAGATTTTTCAAATGCTTATCATATTTACCAGACTTCAAGAAGTTGGCAACGGCCTCTTGTTCTAAAGAGGACGAAGAAATGGAATGAACCAATTTTACGTTTAGTACCTTATCCTTGTACTTACCAGGAGCAACCCACCCTACTCGAAACCCCGGAGCTAAAGTCTTGGAGATCGAACTACACCAAAGTACATTTCCAGTGGTGTCAAAACTCTTACAACAATTTGGTCGATGCCCTGTAAAACACAAGTCTCCATAAACATCGTCTTCAATAAGAGGTATATCCTGAGATGCCAACAGTTCAACTACTTCTTTCTTATTCTCATCTGGCATACAGCTACCAACAGGAGTATTGTAATTAGAAATTAGGATACAGATATCTATTTTATCGATTACTTCTTTTAAAGCCTCTATCTTAATCCCCGTTCTAGGGTGTGTAGGTAGTTCAAACACTTTGAGCCCAAGACCTAATGCCAACTGTAAGATTCCCGGATAACACGGGCTTTCAATGGCAACTGTGTCCCCTGGTTTACTCAAAGCCATCAAACAAAGCGCCACAGCATTCATACCTCCATTAGTGGTAATCAAATCTTCTTCCTTTAAATTTGCTCCCCACGTAAGTGATCGCATAGCAACCATCCTCCTTAAATTAGCATTTCCCTCCACTCGATCATACTGTACTCCTCCAGTAGGCAATGCCCTTGTGGCTTGAACAATCTCCTTTTTAAGCTGTGAAATAGGCAGCATATCACCATAGGCTACAGTATAGGATAACAACAAGATATCCTCACGGCCTATATTGGCATATACCTTTTGTAAAATATCATTAGGCTCACAGTGGTTTGCCAATAATATTGGATTACTCTCCCCCGGAAGAGGTAGATCTTTATAACTGAGTTTACTTGCAAAATACCCACTTTGAGGCTTGGCATAAATCAGCGATTGAGATTCCAATTCCAAAAATACTCGTTTAGCAGTATTCATACTAATCTCGTATTCAGCACAAAGCATACGAACAGAAGGAAGCTTATCTCCCTCTCTTATAATTCCATTTCTAATCTGCGAAGCTAAATTCTCTGCAATCTCACTATACAAAAAGCTTTTACTCATAATTACCAACTAACTGTGTCCATACAAATATACAAAACTGATACTGTGCGAATCCTATTTCTTACCTTAATTTTGTATCAAATAAAAAAAGACAATGGAACAAACTGGCATTTTAGATGCAAAAACGAAATCATCCAGTGGGTGGTTAAATGGATTTATTGGTGTATTGTTATTCGCTGGGTCAATGCCTGCTACCAAAATGGCTGTAAAAGATTTGGACCCTATATTTGCCACGGCAGCAAGAGCAGTGATTGCTGCAATCTTAGCCCTTGCCTGTGTACTGTTTTTCAGAGAGAAAAGACCTACAAAAGCACAGTTATGGCCTTTGATTAAAGTAGCAATCGGTGGAGTGATTGGTTTTCCTCTACTAACAGCTATGGCACTGCAATACATCAGTTCTGCTCATTCATTGGTATTTATGGGAATGCTACCTTTATCAACTGCAGTATTTGCAGTGTTTATTGGCAAAGAAAAACCTAAGCCAATCTTTTGGTTATTTTCTTTACTTGGAAGTGCCTTAGTAATTGGATTTGCCTTTTCGCAAGGAGTAAGCGCAAATCCTGTAGGGGATATTTTGATGATCTTAGCCATTATTCTATGTGGGCAAAGCTATGCCGAAGGAGCGAAATTATCGAAAACCTTAGGGGGGTATCAAGTCATATCATGGGCTTGTATTATTTCCCTTCCCTTGACTATTCCCATAATGATTTACACTTTGCCTACTGAGTTAGCAAGCGTGGGTGGAGAATCTTGGTTTGGCCTTTTCTACATTTCAGTAATCAGTATGTTCTTAGCCTATATATTTTGGTACAAAGGTTTGGCTCAAGGAGGAATAGCTACAGTTGGACAAATCCAACTGCTTCAGCCGCTACTGGGAATGATATTAGCCGCTAGTGTTTTACACGAAAAAGTAAGTTCAGAAATGCTCTATATTACCTTTGGAGTCATTCTATGTGTGGCTGCGAGTAAGAAATTTGCCAAATAGATTAATTTTTCTCTTCAATTATTATATACACTTTACTAACCAAAAAGGCACTGCTTATTTTAAGCAGTGCCTTTTTACTTTTTCTGAATATAAGTTCTACAAACAAGGATTCTAAAATTATTTGCCCTTTATTAAGTAACCACGTAATCCTGGTTTGGCAATAAAATAATAGGCAGTGGCATCTCAGACAGCTCGCTTAGAGAATACTCAATATTAGCACACATCTGATCCAAAGCTAAATCGTTTTCCTCCATTCCGAAAGGCTCAGATATTTCTTCCACTACTGCATCAAGTACAATAAAAGTATAAGCGACAAAAGTGACGAAGAAAGGCATGGCCCAGACAATAGAGTCAATTAAACCAAAAGGCAGAATAAAACAATAGATATAAACTGTTCGATGCAAAATTACAAAGTAAACAAACGGTATCTTAGTATGAACAATGCGTTCACATGCACCAAGAACGATTGAAAGTTGATCTATATTCTGATCAATACGAGCTTGAGTAATCGTATCTAAGCGTCCTGCTCTTTGTTGAGCCGCAATCCAACTTGTAAGCTCATGTAATAAATAAGCAGGTTTGAAGCGCTTTGTTAGCATCGTCTGATACACCTGTGGTGTTAAGTACTTTTGGAGTGTTTCATAATCTGTCTTGCCTCTTAATTGTTTATTCAAGGCATAACAAAATGCTATGATAAGTTTAATGCCCTCTTTCTTGTCCTCTTTGGTAAAAGAGTTTGATTCAGCAATGTAATTCTGTATTTGAAATGCTAATGAGCGGGTATGGATTACCAAACTCCCCCACTGTTTTCTACCTTCCCAAAAGCGATCGTAAGCAGCATTGTTACAAAAACCTAAGAAAATAGCTAATGAAATACCCACTAAAGCAAATGCTCCAACATTTAAAGGAATGATGATCTCAGGAAAATAATACCTCGCAAAATATACAATCCAAGAAAATCCAAAGATAAAAAGTAAAGTGGGGTATATTTTTTTTAGGACTGACCCTTTCCAGGTAAAAAGCATTTGAAGGATATGCTTTTTGTTTCTAACAATCATATTGGTTTGAGTTTTAAGTACCACAAAGGTAAAGCGAAAACATAAAAAAAGCTACTTATTTGTTGGATAAGTAGCTCTAATTGATGCCTCTAAAAACATCTAACAACAATAATTTATCATATACTTCATAACCCTATTTTATACAGGATTATAAAATACGGCGTTCACTTTTACTTGTTATAAAAAGTTTATTTTAGTAAATATATTAAAATAATTTGATTTTCACACTATTTGTTGCTTAATCATTTGCTTTTTTCAACAAAAAAAGAGTAAACAAATAAGTATCAATATTTTAAATATCCCTAAAAAGCAAGGTCGCCATTTGTCACAAGACACAGCCTTTAATTCAAGCTATGTGAATACATCACCTAAGCTACACATTAACTTCACCTACTTTAAATCAGAATAAATAACAACCTTTTATCTTTCCATTTTACTTTTAAAAACAATATTTTAATGATTATTGCTTAATTTCGCAACCAATATATACTAACAATTTTTAAAATAAATGGAAAACGCACAAGACAAAAAGGAAAGACAAATTACATTGTTTCAATCGCTAATCCCCGTAGTTATCTTAGTAGCTATGTTAGCTGTGAATGTATTTGTATTCCGGGATGACGCCTTGTCGGGAACCAATCAGTTTATTTTAATCATAGGGGGGGCTATTGCAACTGTTATTGGCGTGTACAATAATGTGTCTTATGACAAGATACTAAAACAAGTCACACACAATATCAGAGATACCAGTAACGCCATTTTTATATTATTATTAGTAGGAGCGCTATCGGGTACATGGCTACTAAGTGGGATCATTCCCAGTATGATTTACTATGGATTAAACATCTTACATCCTGCTATTTTCTTGCCAGCTTGTGTGATTATCACCTCGATTATTTCCATTGCAACTGGAAGTTCTTGGACAACTTCTGCTACAGTGGGAATTGCCTTAGTCGGTATAGGAAATGCATTAGGCATGCCATTAGGAGTTATTGGAGGGGCAATTGTATCAGGAGCTTATTTTGGAGATAAACTCTCTCCTTTATCAGACACGACCAACTTGGCGCCAGTTATGGCTGGAACAGATCTGTTTACCCACATTAAATACATGTTATATACCACTGTACCTACTTACATAGTCACTTTAGGCTTGTTTGTTGTATTGGGGTTAGTCTATGGAACTGAAGGTAATATAGACACTGCAGAGACCTTAGCTGCCATTGCAGATACCTTCCACATTACACCGTGGTTATTTATCGTACCCGTTGTTGTAATTCTACTAATTATCAAAAAAGTACAATCAATCGCAGCCCTTTTAATCGGAGTATTGTTAGGTGCAGTATTTGCTTTGATATTCCAACCAGATATCGTCGTAGCAGTATCTGGAGCAGAAACATTTAACTTCTACAATGCATACAAGGGAGTTATGTTAGCCCTTACCACAGATATTAAGATTATTTCCCCATTAGAAAGTCTCAATGCCTTATTCGAGGCTGGAGGAATGGCCAGTATGCTAAATACCGTATGGCTTATTCTTTGTGCTATGTTATTTGGAGGAGCTATGGAAGCGATAGGCGCACTGCAAAAAATATCACAAGCACTACTTAATATTGCAAATAATATATTTGGGTTATTCGCCAGCACTGTAGCAAGTTGTTTAGCAATTAACGTCATGACTTCAGACCAATATTTATCGATTGTTGTACCTGGAAAGATGTTTGCGGATGCTTACAAGACAAAAGGATTGGCGCCAGAGAACTTAAGTAGAACACTTGAAGATTCTGGAACAGTAACTTCAGTACTGATCCCATGGAACACTTGTGGAGCCTATCACGCAGGAGTATTAGGTATTCCAACTATGACTTACCTACCCTATGCATTCTTTAACTACCTAAGCCCGTTTGTAACACTCTTATACGCGGCACTGAACTTTAAAATTCGCAAGCTAATTAGCGCAGATAAGTAGACAAGAACAAAGGTAATATATCTGTATAAGCACGTACCTACACCCAAATGCAAGGTTGAGGTTACGCTAACTAAGCTACATGATCACTGTTAATCTATACTTGCTTATAGCAACTAAATTATATAATACAAAAGCCCAAGCAAATGCTTGGGCTTTTGTATTATGGATCTACTACCGCTAAACACGCTCTTTGCCTTCTGCCAGAGCAATCACCTTACCTATAGACAAACCAGCTGGCCTTATCACTTTAAAAAAGGCTCAGCAAGAATGACAACCTTAGCTTAAAGTCAGATTTTTGATAATTTACTAAAAAGCTAACAATGAGGCCATAAAAGTAACGATAACTAATAATTAGCATTTATATAACACTTAGTTAGTTTGTAAAATCGCAATTTCTTTATATATTTAAAAAGTCAAAACAGAATACAGT
>NZ_WSPP01000083.1:0-20287 GCF_009767705.1 Myroides sp. LoEW2-1
CCGGTTCGTTGATATTCCATATATCAAAGGTAAACATTTTTAGAAGCTGAAAGCTAAATGCACTAAAGTGCATAGTTTTAACTACAGTCTGCGACCAATAAAGGTCAAATAAACTTGAATAAGACACAGTTTGAGTTAGTTGGGACCAATGTAGGAATGACAGGTAGATATAAGCCTAATGGACTTAGAAAAGCTGAGTTTGAATATGCAATAGATGCTTCTAACTTTGATATTCAACGTGCTTACAAAGAAGTACCAATGTTTAGAGAGATGGTAAGTATGGCTAAAGATGCTTATGGAACTGTTTCCTTAGATTACAAGTTAAAGGGGAATTTAAACAGTGGAATGTTTCCTGTGATGAGATCATTAGAAGGAGAGGGAACTTTGACCTTAGAGGATATTAAGTTTAAATCATTTAAGTTGTTAGGTGCAATTGCTGATAAGACTGATGCTAAATCTCTTGAAAAAGGGAATGTATCAAAAGTAGATATTAAATCTTCTATTAAAGACAATGTCTTGACTATTGAGCGAACGAAGATGAAAATGGCAGGGTTTAGACCTCGATTTGAAGGACAGGTTAGTTTGGATGGTGAAATGAATATAGGGTTTAGATTGGGACTTCCTCCTATGGGAATTATAGGAATACCAATGAAAATTACAGGCTCTCCAGAGGATTTTAAAATTAAACTCGGGAAGTATAAACCAAGTGAAGTTTTAGGAAAAAGCACAGAGGATGACGAGGAAGATGATGAAGTTGAAGTAAAATCTGTGAATGATCCAATGCCAACACTCCCAGAAGAAAATAATGCAACCCCTCCCAATATAACGGAGAATGCAGCGTAATAACAAAGGCTCAAGTTAAATCTTGAGCTTTTTTGTTTAGTACAAAGTGTATTAAATCCTTACATTTACAATCAAAATTTGAATTGATGGAAAGTTTTACTCCTTTAAACGAAATAGAATTAAACTTATTAAGTCAAGGTAGCGTTAGTGAACCTATGCGTGTTTTACAAAGTACTGATAGTATCGATAATCAATCGTTACACGAAAAGTGTAAACCTGTTGATGCTCGTGATCCTAATTTGAAAATCCTTATATCTCGTTTGTATGCCACTGTACGCGATGAAGAAAAACCTGGTGTAGGTATAGCAGCTCCACAAATTGGGATAAATCGCAGAGTATTTTTAGCTCAGCGATTGGACAAAAAAGATAATCCTTTTGAGTTTTTTGTTAATCCTGAGATTGTATGGTATTCTAAAGTAATGAGAGTAGGGGAAGAGGGATGCCTATCGATTCCAGATATTTATGAAGAAGTTGCCCGTAGTTTAGCTATCCAGATTACTTATTACGATTTGGAAGGTCAGCATTTTCAGGAAGTTGTTGAAGGATATACTGCAGTTATATTACAACACGAGTTTGACCATTTAAATGGTGTTTTGTTTCCAGAACGCATCGAAGAACAATTGCAAGAAGAATTTTTCAGTGCTTCGCCAAATGGAGAATTGGTTTATCGAAAATAGACTGTATGTTTTGTAGGTTTAAAATATTTGTATTTATTTTTTTAATTACTGGGACATTTATAACTAAAGGACAAGATATCGATGATATTTATCGTATAGATTCCTATAAGTTTGCATGTCCTACCTCTGATGAATATCTCAAGCAGTTATACAAAGTAGGTATTAAATCGCTCAATAATGACGAGCATGTGAATTTAGCAGGAAAGATATTTTTTCAAATTATTGAAAAAGACAAAGCACTATGTGATGCCTATTATTTTACAGGTGTATCTCTTACAAAACAAGATAAACACAAAGCTGCCTTAACCTATTATTTTTATGCTGATAGCTTATCAAGCTCACCAAATTTAAAGTTTAAAGAAGAACTCGCGGAAGCAGCATTAAGAGTGAGTAGTGTAGGATTGGCTCGTAAGGAGTATGAAAATATCGTAGAGAAGTTTCCGAATAGCCCTATTGGCTTTTATGGAATCGGACTAACAGCTACAAGTTTAGGTGATTATGAAAGAGGAATAGAATGTCTTGAACTCGCAGAGCAAAAGTTTGTTCAAATAAATAGTTTGACTGAAAAGAGAAAGAGTGAAGTTTTATTAATGAAAGGGATACTCTATACTCAACTTAAACAATATGAAGAAGCTGTTGTTTCATTTGAAGGTTGTGAAGATATGTTTGGCCAACTTCTAGATTATTTAGCAAATTATGCTTGGTCCACCTACAATTTATATTTGCAAACACACGATGTCAAATGGGAAGAAAAATGTAAAGCTACTTTAAGTAAATTGAGAAAATTACCTACTATTACACAGGAATTTCTTGATAAGTTTACATTTAAGTCAGAATAGTGATTTCTCCTTTTATATTTTTTTCACGTTTAAACATATTTCAAAACCAACACCTCTTAAGCTATTAATACTTATAGATTCATCGTGTAGAAAGTATTTTCTCAAACGGGTTATAAATACATCTAAACTACGGCCATTGAAGTAATCAGCAGATGGCCAGAGTTTCTGTAAGATCTCCTCACGAGAGATAATATCGCCATTATGACTGATTAATAAAAGTAATAAATCTCTCTCTCGTTCTGTGAGACGTATTGTTTCAGAGGGATGACTAAGCTTTAGCTGTATAGGATTAAAAGTATAGCTACCTAATGAGTACTGTTCTGTCTTTTGTACAGCGGTTCGCTTTAGGATATTCTCTATTCTCAGTTTTAGTTCTTCAGGATCACATGTTTTAGAGATATAATCATCAGCACCTAACTTTAACCCCATTAAGCGATCGATGCTTTGGTTCTTTGCTGTTAAGAATAAGAAAGGCAAATTAGGTAATACCGTATTAATCTCTTTCGATAAGGTAAAACCATCTTTCTGTGGAAGCATAATATCTAATATCGCTAAGTCAAAGTGTTCTTGAGTTACAGTATCTATAACTTCTTCTGGAGTAGTGAACCATTTTACCTCAAATCCACAAATACCTAAATACTGTTGGATAACAGTACCATAATCAATATCGTCCTCTACTAATAATAATTTATACATAAGGTATCGTGATTTTAAAAGTAGTCCCTACTTGTAGTTTACTATTTATATTAATACTTCCGTGAAGTGATTTTACTATTTGTTGTACTTGGTATAAGCCGATACCTAGTCCTTGGGTGTTATGGATATTGCCTTCTCGTATTCTATAGAATTTCTTGAAGATATCACTCTGTTTATCCTTAGCGATTCCCATTCCGTTATCTATAACTGTGATGATATATTGATTAGCATCTGATGAGACACTGCATTTAATCTCTGTCCCACCATATTTAATACTGTTCTCTAATAAATTAAGAAGCACAGTCTCTATTTTAGTTTTAGGGAGATTAAGTTCATCTTTAGCACTCCACTCTATTGATAATAATACTTCAGGATATAGGTTTTGGAGATCCTTTATCAGCACTAAAGCATCTTCTTTTTTATAGCTTTCTTCTTCATCTGATAGGATAGGATTAAGGCTATTCTGTAATCGGTCTAATCGATCTACTTGACGGAGTAGAAGGTTCACTGTTGGAGACTCATATTCTTTGGACAGATTCTTACAACCGTATTTTAAGGTAGCGATAGGTAGTTTAAACTCATGAGAGACATTATCTACCATATTGTATAGATTAGCTACCTCTTTTTCTTTGTGTTTTATGGTACGATAAGTGATATAGTAAAGCACTAAAATAAAGATACAGATAAGGCTAGAACCTATAAATAAAGGAAGTAATTGCTTTAGTACAATACTTAAATAATTAACTACTTCGATTTCTTTTTCTTGATGAACAGTGATATGTAAATCCTTATCGTTTTTTACCCCTATATGATTGTCATTTTGATCATGAGTACTCGTCTCATTGATTTCCCACTCAGAAGTATTTATTTTTTGAGGATGAACTACTTTCTCATTTGTTTCTAAGAAAGTAAAAGGTTCGTCTAGTAAGTTTATATTTTTATCATTAAGGGTAATCTGTGTTATCGTGAATTTAGCAGCTACTTTATAACCTAATTCTTTAAAGGTACTATCTACTTTAGTAGTAAATAATTCGCTATTATGATTATAATCCTCTTTGATAATATTTATACTTGTTTCTTGTTTTTTTAGAGCTAAGAAATGTTTATATAATTCACTCTCTTTATTCAGACTCATATTCTTATATGAACTCTGCTCTAATAAATCATCTATTTTCTCATGTGCTAGACTATTTATAGCTTTTTGTTTAAGACGGATAGCTTGGTTAAAATAGAACCCCATTAATCCTAATAAGAGGATATAGAAAACACAAAAGATGATTAAGTAATATTTAGAATTTAGCTTTTTCATATACACAAATATACTTTAAAAACAGGGTAATACATCAACAGGCTTTTGCTGTTAACCGTTCATTAACCGTTCATTAACCACCTTCTTTTAATGAATACAACACCTTTGTTTAAAATTAATGAAATTATGGTACGCATACTTATTTTATGGAGCATATTATTGTTAAGTGTATTAGTCAATGCACAAACAACTAACTCTCAAATCAAAGGAAAAGTAACAGATAATAAAAAGGAACTATTGGCTTTCGTTACTGTTGTAGCAAAAGATGCAGATGGCAAGATGGTACAGGCTGTTTATACGGATGAACAAGGTGTTTATGATTTAGATGATAATGCATTGATTACTCAATTAGAGTTTAGCTATGTAGGGTTTAAATCTCAAACAATACCTTTAGGTACGGCTCCAGCTGTAGTAGAGTTAACAGAAGATAACGCTATTTTAGATGAAGTAATGATTACTGCTAAGCGTCCTACTATAAAAAGAGAAATAGATAGATTAGTATTTAATGTACAAGATACGCCTTTAGCGACTACGAATGCGTGGGATATTCTGAAACAAACACCTGGGGTAAGTGCGATAGGAGATAACCTAAGTATCCGTGGGAGCTCTAGTATATTAGTGACGATTAACGATAGAAAAGTGATGCTGACAGGAGAGCAATTAAAGGAGATGCTTGAATCTACAGATGGTACACAGGTAGAAGCTGTAGAAGTTATCACTAATCCTCCTGCTAAGTATGATGCTCAGGGTGGAGCAGTATTGAATATTAAATTAAAAAAGAATATAAATTTAGGGTATAAAGGGAGCGTAACAAATCGTTTTAAACAAACTACCTACGCGGTTAACACCTTAGGTACACAACATTTTTACTCTGGTGATAAAGTGAATTTATCTGGCAATTATACTTATACAAAAGGAACTGGAGTGCGGTATAATGAAGACAACGTTATCTATGAGAACGGAGAGCGTTGGAGTACAGACCTGACACGTAAGAATAAGATGAAAGGTCGTCATAGTTTTAATGCAGAGATGGATGTAAAGGTAGATAGTACATTGACACTGACAGTAGGAGGAAGTGGTTATATTAATGAACAAACCAAAGGTGACTTTGTCATCCCTACATTGATCTATAATAAAGAAGGGATTGTAGAATCTAATTATACCACTTTTAATAAGAAGCGTGCTAATATGGATACGTACACAGGGTATTTTATGTTAGACAAAAAGTTTAGTCACGAGAAAAATTTATTATGGTCATCTTATTTTACGTATGATAACCAAAAAGATAATCAAGATGTTTTAACTGAATTAAACTTTAAAGATCAAGTACCATCTGAACGCTTTTTTGCAACGAAAGATAAGTCGCGCACACGATTAGCTGTATCTGGTGTTGATTATACGATAGATAAAGAAACAACCAAATGGGAGTTAGGTGGTAAGTATAGTATTGTCAAAGCTTTATATTCATTAGACTTTTTTGATACTAAAACAAGTAATCCTAATAAAGACAAGAGTAACGAATATGATTATCAAGAAATCAATTGGGCTGGATATACTTCCTTTACGAAGCAATGGGATAAATGGCAAATCAAAGCAGGATTGAGAGGAGAGTACACCGGTATTCAGACGAAGAGTACAGGAGTAGGGAGTGACACACAGTCATACTTTAAACTATTTCCTACAGCCTATGTGAAATATGATGTAACAGACGATCATCATTTGAGTTTTTCGTATGGCAAGCGCATTGACAGACCTTCGTATTCTTGGATGAACCCTGCGAAGAGTTACTATAATTTGTTTTCATATTTTCAAGGTGACCCTGATTTAAAACCAACGATCAGTCATAATTTTAGTTTAAGTTATAATTGGAATCAGTTAAATATTGAACTGTTTTATAATCGTGAGAACAATCCATCTATGGAAATCTCTTATCAAGAACCTGAAAATAATATGTTAATCTATCATTATACGAATATAGATAAACGACAACTAGCGGGTATGATTGTAAACTATTCTCACCAGATTTTACCTATTTGGTCAGTGAGTCCTTTTCTTTACTTGCAACAGCAGGAAGATTATTTTTATGGTGTAGATAAGAAATTGTATAAGAATGATGCTTTAATATTTGGAGGGCGATTAAGTACTTCTGTTGATATTGAAAAGAAAAGTAACTGGAAAGCGATGTTGACTTATAACTTTTATACTCCTACTGTACAAGGAACCTTTAGAATAAGTAGTTATCAGCGTACAGACTTTATCATGAGTAGAGAATTCTTGAAGAATAAGTTAGCTGCTAATCTGTATGTATATAATATTTTTGGTAGTGATAGACAGATCATTAGTACTAACTATGCGAATCAAAATAACTACTTTAAAGACTATAGCGATACACAAGGTTTTGCTGTTTCTTTGAAGTATAATTTAGGAAACCAAAAGGTGAAATACAGCTCTAAAGAAATAGATATGACAGAGAAAGACAGATTATAATAAACATATATTAAACTTTAGTTCGTAAACTGGTTTTATCAATGATATCGTGAATATTTTGTAGAGTAGGCTTTGAGGTAAGTATATTTTACTTGCTACAAAATATTGAATTAATTTCTTTACAGTTTTGTCAGGATTCCTTCTCTATTAAGGTTTTTTATTCTCTAACAACAACATTGAGATATTTATTTATTCATGACTTTAGTAATTCAATATACTCCCTCGCTGAATAGTTAATCAAAAGATTGCACTTAGAGAAATTCTTTTCTGTGTAAAAACCTAAGAAGTATAATTAAAGCACATTAAAAAACGAAGTGATCTAACATTAGTACATCGTTTATAAAAAACGGCAGAAAGAGAATTAATTGCTTATCCATGTTTATTGATTACCTATCGATAGTTTTTCACTGATCTGATAGGGAGTTGCTTTAGGTTTTCTTGCACCTTTCTCGCACCTTTCTTCGACAAAACCACCCTCTGGGATAGAAAACCCCCAGAAAAGGCCTATCAGTCCCCAAGGAAGTGCAAGCTAAGACCGCTATTACAGCATTCGAGTATACTTTTAAAAACGCGTTAAGTTCATGCTCAGTTGTAGTGATTTTATCAATAGTGAATGCACAGATGTTTTGAATTAAATAGGTGTGAACAAACACCTTAGAAAAGGTTACCTCTTGTTTTTTGTAAAACGAACTCATGCTAATTAAGTGAATTTTTTAGAAAGATAAAACCAGAGTCTTTCAAGGTAGGCTTTTTAGTAGGTTATACTTCTTAAAAATGTGGCATTTTGCGTTTAAATGTTGTAATTTTAACAGTCAAAATTTTAGGGTTATGGAATTTGACTATTTCGAAAAGATTCGAAAGATTAGAACTGGTATTCGTTTCTATAGTGAGCTGTTAATCGAAGCTTCATGGAATATGTGGAATATCAAAACAAGGGTGGGAATTTTCTTTTTCTCATTGTTAGTAGCTCTTGGGGGAACGTACTTTTTATCACCTGAGGTGTTTACAGGAGCGCAGAAATACACCATGTTTATATTAATTTTCTCCATTCTTCTATGGGCAACAGAAGCTATACCTCCCTTTGCGGTAGGTATTATGATTATTGGTTTCCTTGTCTATACAATGGATAATATTGAGGGAGCAACTTTGTCCTCCCAAGAGATTTCGGATACTTGGTCTGATAATGTTATTTGGATATTCTTAGGAGGTTTCTTTTTGAGTGAGGGGATGCGGAAAACCAATCTCGATTTATCTCTATTTAAGAAAACGATTTCAATATTTGGATCAAACCCCAATACGTTAGTATTGGGAATCATTGTTGTTACTTCCGTTCTATCTTTGATTATATCTAATACAGCTACAGCAGCGATGGTGTTGGCATCGGTTATGCCACTTATAGATAGAGAAGGGAAAGACTCTATGATGTCAAAGGCAATATTGGTTAGTATACCAGCTGCTGCTACTTTTGCAGGTATGATGAGTATGGTGTCAACCCCTCCAAACTTAATCGTTGTGAACGTTTTAAAGTCAAAGGGTTTTGATGTAAGTTTTACACAATGGTTCTTTTTGGGATTTATACCAGCAACAATTTTGTTGGTAGGTTTTTGGTTTGCTGTTGTTAGAAAATATACTTCGAAAGTAAAAGGTCTTGATGTATCCTTTGTAAATAAAGCTTTAGAGTTAACTAAAACTATGAGGCTACAGCGCCTAATAGTTGTTATTATTTTATTTATAACAGTAGGAATGTGGATGTTTGGAAATAGATTGAATATTCCTACAGCTGGTGCAGCTATGGTACCTATTATGTTTTTACCAATGCTTGGAATTATAACGGCTGAGGACGTGAGAAAATTGCCATGGGATACCTTGATGTTAGTAGCTGGAGGTTTAGCCTTGGGTATGGCAATTAAAGAATTATTGGCTCCATATTATTCTCAGTTTTTAGCTGATATGGAGTTTAATGTAGTGGTGATGATGATAATATTTGCAGTGGTAACTGTCTTGTTTTCTAATATTATGAGTAGTACAGCAACCGCAACAATTGTCATAAACATTGCGGCAATTGTTCTACCCCATGATCAGTTACTACCTGTTGGTTTAGTAGTGGGACTTTGTTCTTCATGTGGATTATTTTTACCAGTTTCTACACCGCCAAATGCCATTGTTTTTGGTACGGGAATGTTGAAACAGAAAGACTTTGTTCTCGGGGGATTGTTTGGGGCACTTTTAGGTACAGTGATTATTGTCCTTTGGGTTTTACTACTTCAAAACTTTACTACATTCTTTGATTACATTTAATAAATAATACATAGTTAAATATAAAAAAGAGGTCAATTGATATTTCAGTTGACCTCTTTTAGTAATAAGAAAAATAGCTTTATTTCTACAATCTTTCTAAGTAGTTTGTTATAATACCATCTACTTTTAGTTCTTTCATTCGATTGATATCTTTAATTTCATTTACAGTCCAAGGGTAAATTTTAAGATTAGCTTCCTTGATTTTAGAAACATTTGTCTTGTTTAATTTTTTGAAATGTGGATTGATAGCTACTGCTTTGACCTTATGTGCAAATTCAATTGCGTCAGCAGGTTCTTTGTCTGTCAATACAGCTATATCCAATGTAGGGTCTAATTCGTAAATCTTCTCTAACTCCTCCCATTTAAAGCTCGAAATAATAAAGTTTGAATTGGTCCAACCTTTTCTCTTAAAATCTTTAATGATTTCAATCGTTCCTTCAGCTGTATTAGAACCTTTTAGTTCAATATTCAAAATAACTTTCTTGTCAATAGTAGATATGACTTCTTCTAAAGTAGGAATTCGATAATTACCTGTGACTAACAGTTTTTTTAATTCTTCTTTAGTATAGTCTTCTATGTTACCAGTTCCGTTGCTCACTCTATTGAGTTTTTCATCGTGAAAGACCATTAAAGAGCCATCCTTTACTTTGTAAACATCAATCTCTATTGCATCACACCCCATCTCTAAAGCTTTTTGTACTGATTCAATAGTATTTTCAGTTACGTGCCCCATTGCTCCTCTATGCGCAATTTTTAGGGGATTATATTCTTGTGCAAACGAAATAGAACTCATCGATAATGCAATTATTAATATACTCTTTTTAATGTTCATTGTATTGTTCTTAATGATTTATTCAAAGGAAATAAAATTCAATTAATCTAACTTTATCTAATCATTAAGTTTGTGTAAAGAAAAAGGCTGAATAGATAATATTCAGCCTTTTTCTTTATTTTACGGGTGTACCAAATAAGTCAAACTCATAAGCACTATCGATGTGAATATCTGCAAATTCACCTATTTTTAAGTAGTGTTTAGTAGCATCTATTCTTACCTCGTTATCTACGTCTGGACTATCGAACTCAGTACGTCCGATAAACTCAGTACCTTCTTTTCTATCAATGATACAACGGAATGTCTGTCCTATCTTCTCTTGGTTTAAGTCAAAAGAGATTTGTGCTTGAATATCCATAATTTCATTCGCACGAGCTTGTTTAACTTCTTCAGGAACATCGTCCTCCAGTAAATAAGCATGTGTATTTTCTTCATGAGAATAAGTGAAACATCCTAAACGCTCAAACTTCATCTCTTGTACCCAATCTTTTAGGATTTGGAAGTCTTCTTCTGTTTCTCCTGGGTATCCTACGATTAATGTCGTACGGATAGCCATACCAGGTACGGCTTCTCTAAACTCTTTTAATAGCTTAGTTGTCTTCGCTTGTGTAGTACCACGACGCATAGACTTTAAGATATTGTCAGAGATATGTTGTAGAGGGATGTCTAAGTAGTTACAGATCTTAGGTTCTCTCTTCATTAGTTCTAATACATCCATAGGGAATCCTGTAGGGAATGCATAGTGAAGACGGATCCATTCGATACCTTCTACTTTCGCTAAGTTCTCTAATAGCTCTGCTAAGTTTCTCTTTTTGTATAAGTCTAATCCGTAGTAGGTCAAGTCTTGAGCGATCAAGATTAACTCTTTTACTCCGTTTTTAGCTAATCCTTCAGCTTCTTTTACTAATTTCTCGATCGGTTGAGATACGTGCTTTCCTCTCATTATTGGAATAGCACAGAAACTACAAGGACGGTCACATCCTTCAGCGATTTTAAGGTAAGCGTAGTTTTTAGGAGTAGTCGTCAGACGTTCTCCTAATAATTCGTGTTTATAGTCAGCTCCTAATGCTTTTAACAACAAAGGTAAGTCTGTCGTACCGAAGTATTGATCTACATTAGGGATTTCAGCTTCTAAATCAGGTCTGTATCGCTCAGATAAACATCCAGTAACGAAGACCTTGTCAACAATACCTTCCTCTTTTTTCTCTACGTATTCTAAGATTGTGTTTACTGACTCCGCCTTAGCGTTATTAATAAAACCACAAGTGTTGATCACCACAATATTAGCTTCATCATTAGCAGCCTCATGTGTTACCTCTTTTCCACTTGCTTTTAATTGTCCCATTAACACTTCACTGTCGTAAACGTTTTTTGAACAACCTAAAGTAATGACGTTGATTTTATTCTTTTTTAAAGTTTTGGTTCTCATTGATTTAAAAAAATTGGACTGCAAAATTACATTTTTTTTAGCTACAAAACATCTGCTTTAGTATATTTATATGATACACCTTTGCAAAATGGAAACATTCTGTTTTATAATAAAGTTGGATATGTGGTATTGTAAGGAGAAAATAAACTTGTTTATGTACAATTAATTATACTTAAGGTCGCAATTAGTCTTTGTGGCTTATGGTTTTAACTATTTGAGTAAAGTGATAGCCATATTTAGCAAACTTAGGCTCTAGTCATGAGGATTGGTCTTATACTGCTTGAATAGCAAGTTTGTAAAGTAGAGACAACTTTGTGATGAAGTCAGTTGTATTCTAAGTTTTCGTTAAGGGATAGTAGGTTGTATTGAGGTACCCTGAATCTACACTCAAGGTAGGAGAGGAAAGAGTAAAGTGTTTTTGTGTTTTACAATCGTTAGAGACTGTTGAGATAAGAGTTCTTCTCTATTTTGAATAGACTAAGGTATGTACGTCATTTCTGAATTTTGACCTATTTCCAGTATTCTGTTGTAAGTTCTCATGGATGTACCTAATATAAAAACGGGTGTCAGTATTCTGACACCCGTTTTTATATTGTATTTGTTTTTAATGCAATTGTTATAGTCTGAATATACCTCCAAAAGCAATAACTGTTTGTCCAAACCAAAAGTTGTGCATTGCTTTATCCGCTTTATCAGAAGTAGTACGTACGTCATACATATCTATAAAACCTCCTTTTAATTCAGCTTGAATAAAGAAGTGTTTAAAGAATGTAACGTTCAAACCTGCTTTTGCAGATACACCTAATCCTGCAACGTGGAATTCATCATATCTTTCTTTACCTAATAATTTAGTATTTGTCTTTGGGTATACTATACCAAAACCAACACCTTCAGTAAGGTTAATTTGTACTTTATCTGTATTCCATACTCCAAAAAGTTTTGAGATATCATCTACGCGGTTGATCTCAAAGTTTAGGTAGTTTAATCCATCTGTATGTTCAAATGTTAAGAAATCATCTGTTAACAATACTCTGTCTGGATCACCTTCGATTGTTTCACCATATGTACCTTTACCTGGATAATACCCTGAAAGCTTCACCATTTTATTTTGATCCATTACATATTTCATATGGTCTACACCAATCGAGATATTGTATTTATCACTAATAAAATACCCGATACGAAGATTCGTTTGTGGAATAGTCATACGAGATGGGTTTATATAGTCAATATGCCATCCTTTTGGCTTATCAGATGCTTGTACATCTTTAATCGTGAAATCATAATCATTTCCTCTAAACGTGATGTCTGAGTTTGAAAAATATCCACGGTTACCTCCCCAGTAAATATAAAATTTACCTTTATTCGAGTCTGTATAACGCAAAGGTGTTGTCACAGCTTCTTGAGCAAAACTTATTGTCGAAGAAAATAGAGTTAGCACAGCTATTAATTTGTAAATATGTTTCATAAGAATTTTTATTTAAGTAGTCTTTTATTAATCTGCAAAGGTACAATAAAAAATCTCTTTGCGAGTTTCCTCAGCAAAGAGATTGTTAGTTGTTTAAGTTCTAAAAACAAAGTTTTAAAAAGTGATGCTATAGGTAAGATTTATCCAATTCTCTTTTGATTTAACAGTAGCATTGGAATATAAATTATTATAAGACATATCCACTAAAGTAGTTTGGTAGTTTCTTGCAGTATGATTGTAAGACAAGTCTAATCTAGACGGACCGAAGTTGTATCCTAAACCTAAAGAGAAACTGTTTAAATCACCTATGTATTTAGTGTTTTTGTATGGGCTTTGTTCAAATCGATATCCCCCTCGTAAACTTACTTGTTTGATTTTGTATTCAGCTCCAATTCTTAATTCACTGGCAACCTGTAGTTCATTTTTGAAATCTTGATTAATATCTTGATATTCGTTTGTAGGTTTATATTTGTTATTAGAATAGTCTTTCAAAGAGTAATCCACACTGATTAATCCTTTTTCTTGGAAAATATAAGCTAAACTCGCAGTGTATTTAGAAGGAGTTTTCAATTTGTAAGTAGGCGTTTTTAACACTACATCAGGATAGATAAAATTAGTATTGTTATCATAACTCATTTGCGTTCGAAGCCCTTGATATAGTTCATCTTTTAACGAATACCAAGTTGGTGACTGATAAGATAAACCTCCTCTAAGTCCCTCTGTTATTTGAGCAATTGCACCAATATTAAAAGAAAATCCTGTACCATACGTATAGGTGCTATTCATGAAAGAGATGTTCTCGTCTTTGCCATTAGATGAGTTTCTTGCTGTTTGATAAGATGCACTATCTACTGTATAGTCTACGGTGTGTATATTTAAGTTTGCCCCAACATAAAAGCGATCGCCTAATTGAGCTGCAAAGTTACCACTAAATAAGCCTGTACTTCCAGAAGTGCTTATGCTACGCGATTGGTGAAAAGGAGTGTCAGTAAGGAAATCATGGTGATATCCTTCAGCATTGTTGTTCTCAGTGAATAAACCTCCGTTATAACCCAAAAACGCATTTCTTCCTGTTAATCCACCGTAGTAATTTGCACGTAGATAACCATCAGTAATCGTTGTTTGCTGATTTTCTGGACTAATATCGCCAAGAGGGATAGGACCACCATTTGGCCCACCGTGATTAGCAATTTGTAAAAAGTAATCACCTAGTGAATTTTCATCACCAATACCTCTAAAGCGCACATTGTTACGCATATTATTAGTACTCTCGTAATTAACTCCAATACTAAATTTTTTCATTACGGCATCCGATCTAAAAGAATTGAAAACAAATATAGCTCCTAATTGTCCAAGGTCTAACCCATCATAATTCTTCTTGTCGTTTGTGCCATTATAGTTTGCCTTATTGTTTTTATTGACAAAAGACATTGAAAATGCAGCATTATTGTAATTAAAGATTGCACCCCCAGCAGGGTTAATTTTTAAAGCTGATAAATCACCTCCAACTGCACCAAATGCTCCGCTCATTGCTCTAAAACGAGCTGTACCATTAAGATCATTTTCATTTAAGGGCATTGCGCTCTGCATATTAGTTTCTTGCGCATATGAAGATAGCGTAAGGCCTAACAATGCTCCAGATAAAGCTATTTTTTTTAATTTCATAATTAATATATGTATATATATCTAAAGTGAATAATTATCTACTGTATGTCGTTCTAGATCCTCCACCTGAAGAACTGCTTCTACTATAAGAGGAAGAAGACGATGAACTACCTCTGCTATATGATGAGCTACTTCTGCTATAAGAAGACGGAGTACTGTTACTACTTCTACTATATGTACTTCTTGAATAGTTGTTGTTTGAATTTGAAGAACTATTATTATAGTTATTTCTACTATATGAAGAAGAACTGTTATTGTAGTTTCCAGAGTTGCTATAATTTGTTCTACTGTAGTTTGATCTATTATAGGAGTTACTCGAATTAGTGTTGTAGTTGTTTCGTGAATACGATGATCTATTGTATCCATTATTTCCTACATTACCTCTGTTATAAGAAGTTCTACTATATGTATTTCTACTATAAGAAGGATTACGAGAATATGAAGTACTATTATTTGTTCTGTTGTATGACGTTCTACTATATGTAGTAGGATATCTTGAACCTGCATAATAAGTAGGTCTATATGAGTAAGAATGGTAATAAGGATATCCCCAATAACCACCATGTCCCCAATGACCGCCATAATAGCCATTCCATCCAAATCCGAACCCAAAGCTTAGACCCCAGCCCCAACCTCCATAATAATATGGATCGTAAAATGGATCATAAAAAGCATTGTAATATGGGTATCCATAATAAGGCGATCCGTAATAAGGATAGCCATAGCCATAACTGTTGTTATAGATATTTATTTTGACGTCATTAGGTTGACTGCCCCAAGTGCCATAGCTTTTTGCTGAAAGTTCTCTTTGTTGTTGAATACTGTCATTTACAGGCGAAATATAATTATTTACATCTGTAAAGTATTCTAAATCATCACTTTTACTGGCAAAATATTGCTGGTAATAGTTTTGCTGAGGTTGTTGAACCACTGCTCTGTTGGAATTACTATTATATATACCATCATCGTAATACGATGTATTATAGTATGAACCACATGAAACAGTAAATACACCTATTGCAAGTAAAGCATAGAGTTTACTTGTATTTACGAAGTTTTTTACAAATGTTTTCATTTCCCTGTTTTTTAATTGTTGGTCAAAACAAATTTAATTAGATTTGTGGAATTATTATAGTTAATTAAGAGTTAAACAATTTTAACTGCTAATATATTAAAAATGAGCAAGAATATTACTAAAAGAAGCGAAGATTACTCTAAGTGGTACAATGAACTTGTTGTCAAAGCAGATTTGGCAGAGAATTCAGGAGTACGTGGGTGTATGGTAATAAAACCATATGGGTATGCAATCTGGGAGAAGATGCAGGCAGAGTTAGATAGAATGTTTAAAGAAACTGGTCACCAAAATGCTTATTTCCCCTTATTTATCCCCAAGTCTTATTTTAGTAAGGAGGCGAGTCATGTAGATGGATTTGCAAAAGAATGTGCAGTAGTTACTCACTATCGTTTAAAGACAGCGGAAGATGGTAAGACAATTGAAGTTGATCCTGAAGCGAAATTAGAAGAGGAATTAATTGTACGTCCAACTTCGGAAACAATTATTTGGGATACTTATAGAAAGTGGATTGAGTCTTATCGCGATTTACCAATCTTAGTAAATCAATGGGCTAACGTTGTACGTTGGGAAATGAGAACTCGATTATTTTTGAGAACAGCAGAGTTTTTATGGCAAGAAGGTCATACAGCACACGCTACAGAGAAAGAGGCTATTGCTGAAGCAGAACAAATGTTAAATGTATATGCTGATTTCGCTGAGAACTTTATGGCTATTCCAGTTGTAAAAGGATTTAAAACAGCAAATGAGCGTTTCGCTGGTGCTGTTGAGACATATTGTATTGAGGCATTAATGCAAGACGGTAAAGCTTTACAGGCTGGAACATCACATTTCTTAGGACAAAATTTTGCTAAGGCATTTGACGTTAAGTTTACTTCTCAAGAAGGAAAACAAGAGCATGTATGGGCAACTTCGTGGGGTGTGAGTACAAGATTAATGGGTGCGTTAATTATGACACATTCAGATGATAATGGATTAGTATTACCTCCAAACTTGGCACCAATACAAGTGGTTATTGTTCCTATTCACAAAACAGATGAGCAGTTAGAAGCTATTCGCGAAGAAGTGAAGAAGATCACAGATAGATTTAAAAAACTAAACATCTCCTTTAAGTTTGATGATCGTACATCATTTAAACCAGGGTGGAAGTTTGCTGAATATGAATTAAAAGGAGTTCCTGTGCGCTTAGCTGTAGGGCCAAAAGATTTAGAGAATGGCACTTTTGAAGTAGCGCGTCGTGATACATTGACAAAAGAAACTATATCAAAAGAAGGTATTGTTGAGTATATCCAAGATTTGTTAGAGGAAATACAAGCTACATTATTCAAAAAGGCATTTGATTATAGAGAAGCACATATTACTGAAGTAAATTCTTTTGATGAATTTAAAGAAGTCTTGGAAGGTAAAGGTGGATTCATTTCAGCTCACTGGGATGGTACAACAGAGACAGAGGAGAAGATCAAAGATCTTACGAAAGCTACAATTCGCTGTATTCCAATTGATAGGGTGGAAGAAGAGGGCGTATGTGTGCTAACAGGCAAGCCATCTAAGGGAAGAGTGTTATTCGCAAAAGCGTATTAAAATTATATTTTTTTTGTTTTTCTCTTGCGGGATAAAAAATTTATTGTAGTTTTGCATCCGCATTAGAGAAACAAATGGTCCGTTCGTCTAGGGGTTAGGACGCCAGGTTTTCATCCTGGTAACAGGGGTTCGATTCCCCTACGGACTACAAGATTTTCTATAAGAGAAATAATCTAATGCAAATTGGTCCGTTCGTCTAGGGGTTAGGACGCCAGGTTTTCATCCTGGTAACAGGGGTTCGATTCCCCTACGGACTACAGGTTCTTTTTTTATGAATCAATTATTGAAATTTATGGTCCGTTCGTCTAGGGGTTAGGACGCCAGGTTTTCATCCTGGTAACAGGGGTTCGATTCCCCTACGGACTACAGATTCTTCTGAGTCAAACATTAATTTCGGTCCGTTCGTCTAGGGGTTAGGACGCCAGGTTTTCATCCTGGTAACAGGGGTTCGATTCCCCTACGGACTACAGATTCTTTTGAGTCAATAATTGAAATTTTGGTCCGTTCGTCTAGGGGTTAGGACGCCAGGTTTTCATCCTGGTAACAGGGGTTCGATTCCCCTACGGACTACGAAGTTCTTTCTTTTAGAGGAACAACAAGATTGATGGTAATGGTCCGTTCGTCTAGGGGTTAGGACGCCAGGTTTTCATCCTGGTAACAGGGGTTCGATTCCCCTACGGACTACAGAGAAAAAATAGTATAGACTTAATAAAATATTTAAACGAAATGGCAAATCATAAGTCAGCTTTAAAAAGAATTAGAAGTAACGAAAAGAAAAGAGTACTTAACAGATATCAGCACAAAACAACTCGTAATGCGATCAAAGCTTTACGTTTGATTGAAGATAAAAAAGAGGCTGCTGATAAATTACCTGTAGTAGTATCTATGATTGACAAATTAGCAAAGAAAAATATTATCCACGATAATAAAGCTGCTAACTTGAAATCTAAGTTAACAAAACACGTTGCTGCATTATAATAATTGCAAAGCAAGTGTCTTTTAAAGTTAAGAAAAGAATACAAGCTCTCAATTAATGAGAGCTTTTTTTGTTGATTTATAGCCAAATTCGTATTTTACAAAATAACTAATTTAAAATCCTTATATGACACCAATTAGGAATATTGCTATCATAGCACACGTTGACCATGGTAAAACTACGATGGTGGACAAAATATTACACCACTGTCAATTATTTCGTGAGAATGAAACTTCTGGAGAATTAATTTTGGATAATGAGGATATCGAGAGAGAAAGAGGTATTACTATTACTTCTAAGAACGTATCGGTAAACTACAAGGGAACTAAAATTAATATTATTGATACTCCAGGGCACGCTGACTTTGGTGGTGAGGTGGAACGTGTATTGAATATGGCTGATGGTGTTCTTTTAATTGTAGATGCTTTTGAAGGACCAATGCCTCAGACCCGTTTCGTACTACAAAAAGCAATTAGCTTAGGTTTAAAACCTTGCGTAGTTGTTAATAAAGTAGATAAAGAGAACTGTACGCCAGAAGAGGTTCACGAGAAAGTATTTGACTTGATGTTTGAACTTGGAGCTGAAGAATGGCAAATGGATTTCCCTGCTGTTTATGGTTCTGCAAAGAACAACTGGATGTCAACTGATTGGAAAAAACCAACAGATTCATTTGAACCATTATTGGATATGGTTCTTGAGCACATACCTCAAGCTGAGGTTAAAGAAGGTACTCCACAGATGTTAATTACATCTTTAGATTACTCTACATTTACAGGACGTATTGCTATTGGTCGTTTACATAGAGGTATTTTAAAAGAAGGAATGAACATTTCTTTGATTAAAAGAGATGGAAAAACGGTTAAGTCTAAAATTAAAGAAGTACATACGTTTGAAGGATTAGGACGCAAGAAAGTATCTGAAGTGCAAGCTGGAGATATTTGTGCTGTTGTAGGTATTGATGGTTTTGAAATTGGTGACGTTATCGCTGATTTCGAAAATCCAGAAGCATTACCAACAATCACTATTGACGAGCCTACGATGAGTATGTTATTCACTATTAATGACTCGCCATTCTTTGGTAAGGAAGGTAAATACGTAACTTCAAGACACATTAAAGATCGTTTAAACAAAGAGCTGGAGAAAAACTTAGCACTACGTGTAAACGAAACGGATAGTGCTGATAAGTTTATGGTATTTGGTCGTGGGGTATTGCACTTATCGGTTTTGATTGAGACAATGCGCCGTGAAGGATATGAATTACAAATTGGTCAACCACAAGTTATCATCAAAGAGATTGATGGTGTTAAATGTGAGCCAGTTGAAGAATTAACTATTGATATTCCTGAAAGCTTATCTGGTCGTGGAGTAGAATACGTTACATTGAAAAAAGGTGAAATGTTAAGTATGGAACCTAAAGGTGAGCGTATGATTATTAAATTCTTAATTCCATCAAGAGGAATTATCGGTTTAAGAAATCAGTTGTTAACTGCTACTGCAGGAGAGGCAATTATGTCACACCGTTTCTTAGAATATCAACCATACAAAGGAGAGATTGCAGGACGTAACAATGGTTCTTTAATTTCTATGGAGAATGGTAAAGCTATTCCTTATTCTATTGATAAATTACAAGATCGTGGTAAATTCTTCGTTGATCCTAATGAAGACATCTACGAAGGTCAAGTAATTGGAGAGAATACACGTAGCGATGATATGACTGTTAACGTTACTAAAACGAAAAAGTTATCTAACGTTCGTTCTTCTGGAGCAGATGATAAGGCACGTATTGTTCCTGCTATCAAATTCTCTTTAGAGGAAGCTTTAGAATACATTCAAAAAGATGAGTATGTTGAGGTAACTCCTAAGTCTTTGCGTTTAAGAAAAATCTTCTTGAAAGAGACAGATAGAAAACGCAATACTATTAAATAAGAATCAAATTTTATTTTTGATATACGAAGTCAGCTTAGCAATAAGCTGACTTTTTTATTTAGTACAAATGCGGTAATTACCTTTTGTTTTTTTATTGGTCGCAGACTGTAGTTAAAACTATGCACTTTAGTGCATTTAGCTTTCAGCTTCTAAAAATGTTTACCTTTGATATATGGAATATCAACGAAC
>NZ_WSPP01000084.1:0-639 GCF_009767705.1 Myroides sp. LoEW2-1
CGCTTAGTAGATCTTTTACGACGCATGCAATTTGGACAAAAACGCGAGCGTTTCGAAGACCCTAATCAAACACAGTTGCCTTTAGAGGTTCAGCAAGCAGTCTTGGAAGAACAAGAAGAAGTAATCAAACAAGAGATCACTTATTCTCGTCAGAAGAAAAAACATCCAGGAAGAGCTAAACTACCTGATCATTTACCAGTAGAAGAAATAGAAATCTACCCAGAGGGAGATTTATCTGATAAGATTTGTATTGGTAAAGAAACTACAGATGTGTTAGATTATGTTCCAGGTTACTTTAAAATCAAACGGTACATCCGATATAAATACGCCACGAAAGATAAAGACAACACTCAAATTAGTATTGCATTGCTTCCAGAGCGAATTATAGATAAAGGAATACCTTCAGAAGGATTATTATCTACAATACTTGTTGACAAGTATGTAGATCACCTTCCACTATATCGCCAGAAGCAACGCTTTTCAAGAGAAAATATCGATATAGCTTCTTCTACTATAGATGGCTGGGCAACTCAAAGCATGGATGCTTTAAAACCACTATATGAAAAGCTTCTGCTGGACATCAAAAATGAAGGATATCTTCAAGTTGATGAAACCACCATCAAAGTCTTAGATGAGAAA
>NZ_WSPP01000085.1:0-386 GCF_009767705.1 Myroides sp. LoEW2-1
GATTAGAACTACTCAAACTAAACATTACACTAAGTTTACTAATGAATATAGTTCACTAAGATTATCCGTTTGTAGACGTAACTTTACACCATTGGGATATACTATCTCATATTCCTGAGTATTGATGACTTGACCTTTTGTTACAGTTATAAAATTATTGTCTAATTGCGTTGACTCTGACTTTGCCTTATACTTAACCACCCAATAACTAAAGGTTGCTAATTTAATTCCGACACTTTCACAGTATCTTGATTGCGTTAATCCACTTGTTTTCCAATCCTCTACATGAGAGTACATTATTTCTTGTTTGCTCATCTCTTTATTATTTCAAGCAAACTTACTACCTTACGTTAGCTTATGAAATATGGGCTTGGTCGGGTGGATAC
>NZ_WSPP01000086.1:0-13628 GCF_009767705.1 Myroides sp. LoEW2-1
GTATATAGCAGAGCAATACAAGTAAATTAAAAGTCAGTAGACAATTCGATAAGCATAAGTATTAACTCGGGCACAGATAACGTCATTAATAAAGTGCTACTAAATACTCTAAGATTTTACTCAATCCCCAACTTTTGTCACTGATCCAAAAAAACTTTATCAGCAAGTACGAATATTCAGAAAATAAAAAAAGTAGGTCAAAGACCTACTTTTTTTACTTTTTCTTTTCATAGCTACTACTAAGTGATTTATCACTAAGTAATTGAACAAAATTATCAAACTCTTTTTCATAGCATATTAGTTCATTCTCTGTTCTGTTCTTTAGACAACCTATTTAAAAAAAGTCACAAATAATTTCAGATTAGGACAAATAAAAAAAGTAGATCAAATAGATCTACTTTTTTTATCTTTTTCTTTTCATAGCATTAGAACAAATTCAATAAATCCTTTTCATAGCATATTCTTATTTTCTTTGTTCTATACTTTAGACAATGCTTTATAATAAAGTCACATATTTTAACACAACTCTAACATGTAGCGTCAGCTTTTACAAACAAATTCAATGTATCTGGAGAAAGAAAAGGAATGTCTAATCCTAATCCTCTAACGATAAATAGCATCCCAAAAATAACAATAACGATAGGGTAATACTTCATAATTGCACTTCGAACTTTGACCGAAAACATTTCCCTAACATAAATCATCATACTCATCAAAGGAATAGTTCCTACGCCAAACAAAGCCATATACAAAGTTCCATAAAGTAGGCTTTGGGTTGCTAAAGCTCCAAAAAGAGCTACATAAACCATTCCACAAGGTAAAAACCCATTAAAGAAACCAATTGTATAAAGAGAGGCAGTAGTTTGCTTCTTGAACTGATTACCTAAAGAGCGCTGAATCTTACTAACAAATTTGTAAAAAGGCATCATAAAATTCAGTTTACCTAATTTACTCTGAGGTATTAAAACAAAAGCAATCATAAGAATCCCAACAACAATAGACATTTGTTGTTGTAAACCTGCTAAGAATAAACCTTTGCCAAAAACACCAAAGACAAGTCCTAAAATAGAGTATGCAGATATACGACCTAAGTGATAGGTCAATATCTGCATAACTTTTTTCGCTTGATTATCTTTAGAAACAGGTAACATTAATGCAATTGGACCGCACATACCAATACAGTGTAAACTACTTACTAATCCAAATATCAATCCTGTTAAAATCACAAGCTAATCAATTATAACTACTACTTTACTACTTTATCGTTCAAATTCAAACTTCCTAAATTTCTATAAGAAGTTCCTTTATATTCCCATTCAATAGAAATATCCCAACGACCGCCCGATCCCAGCTTTGTGTTAGGTATGAGCAAATTGGAAGAAGACAATGATATTGGAATGTCAAAGTCTAATGTCTGGTCAGACGGTCGATATAGAGATATTTTACCTTTTATATTTGAGTAATCAAATTCTTTTGGAAATACAACTAAAATCTCCTTATCATCTGTAATTGACAATTTCAAAGGTGTTTTTAGTTTCTTAGCATTAAGTTCTCTTTCAGCTTTACCATCAACCTCTATCTCTTGTTGATAATAATTCTCAGTCACTAACTGATTATCGTATTTGCTATCTAACTGAACTCTAATGACGTACTGCAAAATGAATATCATGAATATACCCATCGCAATAACGATTCCTGTTCCAAAATTGAATTTCATACCTATAAATTTTATTAATATTATTCCATAATTCTTGGGCCTAAGAAGTTGGTAGAAGTAGTATGAATCAATTTATCTCCATCATACACTTCAATTTTAATCTTAGTACGATGACTCTCTAATACAAGTTCTGGAATCCTAACAAATAAAGATCCTTCTGCATAGCCTTCCTTCTTAACACTAATAATATCTTTACTAATAAGTTGAACAGAACCACTTTCAGGATCTACAACTTTGAAAGTAATATTGTCGAAGTCTTTCATCGTTTTATTAACTACCTTATAAGTATACAAATTAGTAACTTGATCACCCTGGTGTTGATATGTCTGTCCAGCTACACGTAGAATGGTAGCTTCTATATCAGTACGCAAGAACAATAATCCTACTAAGACACTAATTAAAATAAATAATACAGCAGTATACCCTTTTTGACGAGCTGTAAACTTCGTCTTTTTATTCTCAGAGATTTCACTCTCTGAAGCATATCTAATTAATCCTTTTGGCAAGCCAACTGATTCCATCATGTGATCACATTCGTCAATACATGCAGTACAGTTCACACACTCTAATTGAGTACCATTACGAATATCTATACCAGTAGGACAAACATTCACACATTGTTTACAATCAATACAGTCACCAAATCCTTGAGCCTCTCTATCAATATCTTTCTTAAACTTAGCTCTACCATTAGTTCCCTCACCTCTCACATAATCATAAGCCACAATAATTGACTTATTATCTAAAAGCACACCTTGTAAACGCCCATAAGGACAAGCAATCACACAAACCTGCTCTCTAAACCAAGCAAAGATGAAGTAAAATGCACCAGTAAAGATTAGTAGTCCTACAAACTTACCTAAGTGTAAAGCTGGGCCATCTTTCATCATTTGAATTACAACGTCACTTCCAATAATGTAGGATAAAAAGATGTTTGCAATAATAAATGATATGATAAAGAAAATAAACCATTTTAAAAGTCTCTTTCTAATTTTCTCACCATTCCAGTTTTGTTTTCGAAGTCTAGCTTGAGCACCTCTATCACCGTCAATCCAGTATTCAATACGTCTAAAAACCATCTCCATGAAGATCGTTTGTGGACATATCCAACCACAGAAAATACGACCGAATGATACTGTAAATAAAGTTACGAAAACAACCCCAATAACTAAGGAAATAACCACTAAATAAAAATCTTGTGGCCAGAAAGGAAAACCAAAAATATTAAACTTTCTATCAATTACGTTGAATAGTAAAAACTGATTACCATTAACTTTTATAAAAGGAGCCGCAAACAAGAAAGCAATAAGCAAATAACTTACAATTTTTCTCTTGTCATAAAATGGTCCTGAAGGCTTTTTAGGAAATATCCAAGCTCTCTTACCATCTTTATCGATTGTTCCAATGGAGTCACGGAAACTTTCGTCTTTCATTGTAGCCATAGTGTAGTGTTTTAAAAAAAGCAGAGCAAATGAGTACCACCTACTCTGCTTTTATGTTTTTATTGTTAGTTTATAGCTTTTATAAAAAAAGCTACAAAAATGTATAATCTAATAACTATACCATCTTCATTACTAAATAGTTGTCGCTAGTAAGCATGAAGAATTTTTATTAATTATTACTCCTCGCTATCCGCTTCAGGAGCAACAACTTCTGATTCACTTGTCTCACCTGATTCAGGAGCCACATCTGATACAGGTGCACTTTCTTCAGCAGGAGTAGCCTCACCACCTTCTAAATCAGCTTTAGACCAAATAATATCACCTTCAGGACCTTTTGCATCAGCAGGATTAGTTCCGTTTAATGAAATTACATAAGAAGCTAACTTCTCGATTTCAGAAGGTTTGAAGTTATTCTTCCAAGGCACCATTCCTTTACCAGGACGACCTCCTTCAGAAATAGTATGGAAAATATTTTTCACACCACCACCTAAAATCCAATGATCATCTGTCAAGTTAGGCCCAATAGAACCACCACCATCAAGCTTGTGACAAGCCATACAGTTGGCATCAAACAGCTTTTTACCAGCAGCTAAATCAGCTTCATCAGTCAAGTATTTTGCATCATCAGCTGTTAACATATCAGGAGCAGTTTTCTTATACTCCTCAATTTGCAATTGAGCTTCAGCTACTGACTTTTCATATTCAACAATTTGATTATCTCCGTCAAACACGTGGAATCTCAACAAATAGATTACAGAGAATATGATCGTAACGTAGAATAACCCAACCCACCATGGTGGTAACTCGTTATCTAACTCTTTAATACCATCATAATCGTGATCCATCATTACATCAGATTCTTCTTGGATTCCCTTAGTTTTAGTTAATTTGCTCATTAAGCTTTTAACCCAAGGAAGATCAGAAAAACGCTTGTTTTTTTCTGCCACTCGCTCTTCTGGAGTCATTAATCTATCTAAAATCTTATTTGTAGACGCTACTACAATCTCAACTGCAATTAAAGCGAACAAGAACAAACCTAATAAGATTAGTACCTGTGGGTACTCCATAAAGGCTGGTTTTTCACCTTCTCCGCCTACTAACCATTCTACTAAAAGGAAAAACAACCCAAATAGTAGTGGTACTCGTACATATACTGGAAAATATTTTTTCATAATTTTTCTGAATTAGGATCAACATTATGCTCTTCATCATCCATGAATGGCATATTGCTCAATTCTTGAATGGTTTCCTTTTTGTAGGTAATTACCCATACAAAAAGCCCAACAAAGAAGGTAAAGAAGATAATTAAGGAAATAATTGGAAATACTTCTACTCCTCCTATTGTTTCCATAGTATGTTTAATGAACTTTAGCATATTGATTCACTTAATAAATTATTCTTCTACTTTTTTAATATCAGTTCCTAATCTCTGTAAGTATGCAATTAAAGCAACGATTTCTCTATCACTCATTGGCACAAACGTTTCGCCTTTAGCTTCAGCACGTTCTATACTTTGTTTATAAGACTTAATATAATCTGGATCACTCTCTAAGTTTAGAGCTATCAATTCAGCTTGATCAGCAATACTCTCCTTAGCATTTGCAATATCTTCATCAGTATAAGGAACACCTAATGTTCTCATTACACTCATTTTCTTCTCAATCTTAGAATAATCCGCTGCTTCATTTCTAAATAACCATTTATAACCTGGCATGATAGAGTTTGGAGATGTAGATTGAGGGTCAAACATGTGGTTGTAATGCCAGCTGTCTGAATATTTACCACCTACTCTAAATAAATCTGGACCAGTTCTTTTTGAACCCCATAAGAATGGGTGATCGTAAACATATTCTCCTGATTTTGAATACTGACCATAACGTTCAACTTCTGAACGGAACGGACGTACCATTTGAGAGTGACATCCAACACATCCTTCTCTAATATACAAATCACGACCTTCTAACTCTAATGGTGTATAAGGTTTTACACTTGTAATAGTTGGAATATTAGATTTTACAAATATTGTTGGTAAAATTTGAACCATACCACCAATAAGAATAACTACCGTAGTAAGAATAGTAAATTGAACAGGTCTTCTCTCTAAATGAGCGTGCCATCCTTCTCCTTTTAATCTACCAGAAGAAATTCTTTGTAACGCAGGTGCTTCAGCTAATTCATCTTCAACTTTTTGACCAGCAGAAACAGTTCTAGCGATATTGTAAATTAACACGAATACCCCTGCTAAATATAATGTACCACCAATTGCACGCATAATATACATCGGCATAATAGCAGTAACAGTTTCTAAGAAGTTACCATACATTAAAGTTCCATCAGGGTTGAAGTCTTTCCACATCAAGTGTTGAGAGAAACCTGCAACATATAACGGAATTGTGTATAAAATAATACCTAAAGTACCAATCCAGAAGTGGAAGTTTGCTAACGATTTAGAGAACAATTCAGTTTTAACCATACGTGGGATTAACCAGTACACCATACCAAATGTCATAAATCCATTCCAAGCTAATGCACCAACGTGAACGTGAGCTACGATCCAGTCAGTATAGTGAGCGATAGCATTTACGTTTTTCAACGATAACATTGGTCCTTCAAATGTAGCCATACCATAACCAGTAATACCTACAACGAAGAATTTCAATACTGGCTCAACTCTAACTTTATCCCAAACACCACGAAGTGTTAATAAACCGTTGATCATACCTCCCCAAGATGGCGCAATCAACATTACAGAGAACACAACTCCTAAGTTTTGTGCCCATTCTGGTAAAGCAGAATACAACAAGTGGTGAGGTCCAGCCCAAATGTATAAGAAGATTAATGACCAGAAGTGAATAATAGAAAGTCTATATGAATAAACTGGTCTATTAGCCGCTTTAGGTAAATAGTAGTACATCAACCCTAAGAAAGGTGTTGTTAAGAAGAATGCTACCGCATTATGCCCGTACCACCATTGTACTAATGCATCTTGTACCCCTGCGTAAACTGAATAAGATTTCAATCCACTTACTGGTAACTCTAATGAGTTAAAAATGTGTAATACAGCTACTGTCACAAACGTTGCTAAGTAGAACCATATTGCTACATAAATATGACGCTCTCTTCTTTTGATGATTGTCATAATCATGTTTACACCGAAAGTTACCCAGATTAATGCAATTGCAATATCAATTGGCCACTCTAATTCGGCATACTCTTTTGAAGTTGTGAAACCTAATGGTAACGTAATCACAGCTCCAATTAAAATTAATTGCCATCCGTAAAAGTGAAGATTACTTAAAAAATCACTGTACATTCTGGCTTTACATAATCTTTGTAAAGAATAATAGATTCCTCCAAAAATAGCGTTACCAACAAACGCAAAAATTACAGCGTTGGTGTGTAATGGTCTTAATCTCCCGAAACTTAACCACGAAATACCGTCAGTTATGTTAGGAAATATAAACATTACCGCTAATAGTAAACCTACAAGCATACCTACCGCACCAAAGAATATTGATGCATAAAGGAATTTCTTTACAATTTTGTTGTCATAGTAAAATTGTTGCACTTCCATAGTTGTTTATATTTGATTTTCTCTTTGATTTTTATTTAAACTCTCTTTATTTGATTTTTGGGACGAAGGCTCTTTATCGCTAACCTTTATCTCATCGTCAAACAGCATGCGTACCGAAGGTGTATAAGCATCGTCGAACTGCCCATTCTTCACTGACTTGATGAACAAGTACAGAAAAATGCCAGCTACAACTACACTGATACTAATTAAGAAATATATAACACTCATACCTAAAAATTATATGTCAAAATTAACATTATCGAAATTGGTAAAATATGATAATCGTCAGTTTATCGATTTATATGATCCTCATTAAGATTTTTTCTCGCAAAATAATTAGTCATAATCGTCACGAAACTGATGATTGATATCGTACTTGCAGGCATTATAATTGCTGCAACTAACGGCGACATTTTGTTAAACAAACAAACCGTTATACCAATAACATTATACGTTAATGCTAATATATAACTTAATTTAATAATTTTAACAGAATTAATCGAGTATTTAAGAAAATTATCTAAATATGAGAACATATGAGCATCTAAAATCGCATCACTTGCAGGTGTAAAAACATTAACATTCTCAGAAATAGACACCCCTACATTACTTTGAGCCAAAGCTCCAGCATCATTCAAACCATCTCCTACCATCATAACATTTCCACCTTCTTCTTGTAAAGACTTCACATATTCTAACTTTTCTTCTGGCTTCTGATTAAATGCTAAAACAGTACTCTCAGGTAACAATTCTCTTAACACAACAGCTTCCCCATCGTTATCTCCCGATAGAATAACTAATTTATAACCTGACTTGTCTAAACTTTCAAACAAATCAATTACACCTTCTCTATAGTGGTTAGCAAATATAAATTTCCCCTTATACTCACCGTCAACCTGGATGTGTACTGCAGTTTCGTTGATTACTTTGTCATCATGTATACCGACGAGTTTAGGTGAACCTATTAAGTAATTTTTACTGTTAATTGTACCATTTAATCCCAAACCTGGTATTTCTTCAAACCGCTCAGGTTTAGCAATAACCTTCGTCTTTAAAAAGCTGTATAATTTTCTACTTAAAGGGTGATTTGACCCCCTAATAATATTGCGAATATCACTCTGTTCTTCTCGTGTAAGATCACTACCTACGTACTGAATAGTCGAAGTTGCATTTGTAGTAATAGTTCCCGTTTTATCAAAGACAACAGTATTTACTTTTGCCATTTGCTCGACAACAGTCACATTCTTTAAGTAAAACTTTTTTCTACCCAATATTCGAATTGCATTTCCCAAAGTAAATGGAGCAGTCAAGGCTAAAGCACAAGGACAAGCGACAATTAAAATAGCAGTAAATACATTGAAAGCACTATTAAGATCAACAATCGACCAACCGACAAACCCCAAGATAGAAATAGTCAACAGTACAGGCGTAAAATAGTGGCTAATAGTATCTGTAATCGTCTTGTATTTCATATCTACTTTCTTTTGAAATACATCGTTACTCCACAGTTGAGTTAAGTAACTTTGAGAAACAGAATTAACAACCTCTACCTCTATTACATCTCC
This sequence comes from Myroides sp. LoEW2-1, assembly GCF_009767705.1. Classification (NCBI taxonomy): domain Bacteria; kingdom Pseudomonadati; phylum Bacteroidota; class Flavobacteriia; order Flavobacteriales; family Flavobacteriaceae; genus Myroides; species Myroides sp. LoEW2-1. The sequence continues at coordinate 8,299 of NZ_WSPP01000086.1, forward strand.
CACTTGTTTTCCACCTGCAAACAATTTATCTCCAGATTTCTTTTCAACTGGAACAGCCTCTCCCGTCACAAAACTATAGTCGATGAAAGCTGATTCGGAAATTAATATAGAGTCAACAGGTAACAATTCTTGATTTCTAATGAGAAGACGATCGCCCTTTTCTACATCGTAAATTTGGATAGGCTCTTCTACATTATCACTTCCCAATTTGGTAATAGCAATGGGAAAATACGATTTATAATCGCGTTCAAAAGAAAGGAAATTATAGGTTCTTTGTTGGAATAGTTTCCCTAATAACATAAAGAACACCAACATGGTCATACTGTCAAAAAAGCCCGGCCCTAAATCGAATACGATATCTACAGTACTGCGAATAAACATAACGATAATACCGAGAGCCATAGGAATGTCAATCGTGTAATTCTTAGATTTAATTCCCTTCCAAGCTGCTATATGATAAGGAGAAGCGGAATAAAAGAAAACAGGAAGAGAAATGATCAATATCAACCAACGAAAGAAATCTTTATACTGACGCATCCAAACGTCATCTATGTTAAAATATTCCGGAAATGACAACATCATAACGTTGCCAAAAGCAAAAAATGCAATTCCGATTTTATATATTAAACTACGGTCAACATTTTGTGGTTTATCATCATAGTTCTTTAAACTAATATAAGGTTCATAACCTATTTTATTAAGCAGTAATACAATCTCTTTTAAAGTCGTCTTTTGCTTATTAAACGTGATAGTTGCCTTCTTTTCAGGGAAATTAACTAAAACGCGATAGACCCCTTGATTTAGTTTATTCAAGTTCTCCAAGATCCAAATACAAGAACTACAATGAATATGTGGAATATAAAGAGAAACAATTGAAGTTTCTCCTTCGTCAAACTCGAGTAACTTACTAATAATCTCTGTTTTATCAAGAAAATCATACTTGCCATTTGCTTCTTCTGGAGTTGCTCCTGGCGATTGTTGCATGTCGTAATAGCAGTTCAAGTCATTTTCACTGAAAATTTCATATACTGTTTTACAACCATTACAACAAAACTCTTTTCCATCAAAATCGATTCGATTAAAAGTAGTTACCTCATTACCACAGTGATAACATCCTTTTTTACCCATAATATTTGCTCATTTTACCTTATACAAATTTCAAAGTTTATATTAGTAGAATATATGATATTTATCATAAAAAAAACCTATCTTTGTATAATATTTTAACAGATATAAAAAAATTTATGAGCAGATGTGAGCAATGTATTATAAGGGAATTTAGTTCTTTAAAAGCTTTAACTCGAGATGAGCTTGAAACTATTTCTGAAACAAAAACCCATTTCATTGTAAGAAAGGGTGAAATTCTCTTTTTAGAAGGTGATAACCTAAATGGAGTATATTGTGTTAAATCAGGTTTCTGTAAGTTAACCAAATTGAATTCTAACGGAAAAGACACAATTATTAAGTTAGCGAAAAGCGGTGAATTACTTGGTCAAAGATCAATTATCAATGAAGAAACTTCAAATCTTACTGCTACTGCATTAGAAGATATGCAGGTTTGTTTTATCCCTAAGAAAGAAATGTTAGACTACTTCTCTGACAACAACAAGTTCTCTCTATTAGTAACAAGGGATATCTGTAATCACTTAAAAGATGCCGACAAAGGCCTTGCAGATCACACCCATAAAACTGTAAAAGAGCGATTAGCTATTATGCTACTGAAACTTGAAGAACTTGGTGGTGTTGATCCTGAGACTAAATCTTTAAATATTCAACTGTCGCGTGAAGACCTTGCGAATATGGTGGGTACTGCAACAGAAAGTTGTATCAGACTTTTATCTGACTTAAAGAAAGAAGGAATTATTCAATTATCTGGTAAAAAGATAATTTTAGTTGACAAAGCTGAACTTAAAAATTTAGCACAATAATTACACTCTTTACTTTATTTAACGGTCGTTTATTATGATTTTAATATAAATATGCCTTATTTTAGCATCCAAATTTGTATCACATATCATGATAAATGAAAATAAATTAGAAGCATTAAAATCTATTATTGCCTCTGGAAATAACTTTGTAATAATTCCTCACCGCAATCCTGATGGAGATGCTATTGGTTCAACTCTTGGACTATACCATGTACTTACTAAATTAAATAAAAAAGCAACTGTTATAACGCCTAATGATTTTCCAAACTTCCTTTCTTGGATGCCTGGTACAAATAGCATTGTAAACTTTGAATACCACAAAGATAAAGCCTCAAAGCTTATGCAAGCTGCTGACTATATCTTTACCTTAGATTTTAATGTTCTACTGAGAACTGGAGATGAAATGGAGAAATACTTGTCAAACATCGACAAGCCATTTATCATGATCGACCACCACCAAATGCCTGGCGATTATGCAGAACTAACTTTCTCTCATCCTGAATTTGGCTCTACTTGTGAATTACTATACACTATACTTAGCAAATTAGACTTTGCCAAATACATAAGCAAAGATGCTGCTACGTGTATCTACACAGGTATAGTGACCGATTCTGGCTCTTTTCGCTTTCCAAAAACAAATGCGGCTACGCATAGAGCTATTGCAGATTTAATTGAAAAGGGAATTGACAACCCTCAAATTCACAATAATCTTTTTGACAACAGTAGTTATAATAAACTACAGTTAATGGGAAGAGCGCTTCAAAACCTGATAGTATTACCAGAGTACAACACTTCCTTTATCTTTCTAAAAGATAGTGACCTAAAAGAATTCCAGCACGAAAAGGGCGATACGGAAGGTTTAGTCAATTATGGTTTAAGTATTAAAGGCATTGATTTCACAGCCTTCTTTATCGAAAGAACGGAAGAAAACATAATTAAAATTTCCTTTAGATCACAGGGCAACTTTGATGTCAATAAGCTTGCAAGAGCCTATTTTGAAGGAGGTGGTCACGTTAATGCTGCTGGTGGAAAATCAACCAAATCCTTAGCAGACACAATTGATTATTTTAAAGATATTGTTTCAAAACATAAAAATGAGTTTTATGATTAAGACTTTAAAATTTGCTTTTTGCTTACTTTCTCTATTCACGCTAACCGCTTGCTTTCAACAAGAACAAGCGAGAAAGCCTATTAGCGAAAAAAGAAGTACTGTTATAGATAACTCAATAGACAGAAATAAAAATCTATTGGAAAGTGAAGAAGCAGTTCTTTCGCATTACATTTCATCAAATAAAGATCAACAGTTTTTAAATTCTAAAAACGGCTTTTGGTACGCTTATCAGAACAGACAGATCAAAGACTCTATCCTCCCTCAAAAAGGCGATAAATTGATCTTTACCTATGAAGTCAAAAGTATGAATGACAGCCTGATTTACGACAAAAGTGAAATTGGCAACATTGAATACACAGTAGATCAAGATGAATTACTACCGATTTTACGACAAAGCTTAAAGCTGATGAAGCAAAAGGAAATTTTAAAGGTTTTAACCCCTTCTTCTTTAGCCTATAGCTACTTAGGAGATAAAGACAAAATCCAAAAGAATCAACCGTTAATATTTGTAATCGAATTAAAATCAATAGAAAAATAAAATTAAATATGAAAAATATGACTAGTCTATTTTTAAGTCTTGTAGCTGTCTTTGCTTCATGTACTTCTCAGAAAAGCGACTTACCAGATGGTCTTTATGCTGATATAAAAACCAACAAAGGACACATCGTGATTGAGCTTGAGTACGAAAAGGCACCTATTACAGTAGCTAATTTTGTGAGCTTAGCTGAAGGAACAAATCCATTAGTGGATAAAAAGTTCAAAGGGAAACCATTCTATGACGGATTGACTTTCCACCGCGTAGTAGCGGATTTTGTTATCCAAGGAGGAGATCCTGATGGAAATGGTGCTGGCGGTCCAGGGTATGTATTTAAAGATGAGTTTGACCCAACTTTAAGCCACGATAAACCTGGAACTGTATCTATGGCTAATAGCGGTCCTTTTACAAACGGAAGCCAATTCTTCATTACTCATAAAGAAACACAGTTTTTAGATAATCGCCATAGCGTTTTTGGTTATACTGTAAAAGGAATGGATATCGTAAACCAAATCCAAGAAAAAGATAAAATTGAATCTGTAAAAATCTTAAGAGTTGGTAAAGCAGCTAAGAAGTTTAATGCAGAAAAAGTTTTTAAAGAATACTCAGAGAACGAATCTAAAGCGAAAAAAGAAAAAGAAGAAAAGTTAGCAGCAGTTCAAAAGGAATACGCAGACAAATTTGCTACTCTAAAAGCACAAGCTAAAAAAACTGATTCTGGGTTACTATATGTGATCACTGAAACTAAAGAGGGAGCAAAAAAACCAAATATTGGCAATCAAATAGCTGTGCATTACGCAGGTTTCTTTGAAAATGGAACCCTATTCGATACAAGTGTTGAAGAATTAGCTGAAAAATTTGACATACACGATGCACAAAGAGCTGCTTATAATCAATATATCCCAATTCCATTCAAATATGGTACTAAAACAGGACTATTACCTGGTTTCATCGAAGGTTTTGAACAAATGAAAATAGGCGACAAAGCAGTAATCTTTATCCCTTCCCATTTAGGTTATGGAGAAAGAGGTGCTGGTGGAGTTATTCCTCCAAATACTGACTTAGTTTTTGAGTTAGAATTGGTAAAATAACATCGCGATATAAAATAGAAAAAGGTTAGCTTAAAATAAGCTAACCTTTTTTTATTTCCCAAGTAACTAAAACTTACTTAGAGAAACTATTTATGCTTTTTTACTCAATTTTACTTTCAAAAATTCGTAAACAATTGGCAAGACTGACACCACTATTATCAACAAGACAATCTTTGAGAAATGCTCCTTTACAAACGGAATATTACCTAAGAAATAACCTGCCAAAGTTAAACTTAATACCCAAATCAAGCCCCCTATCACATTATAAGTCATAAAGACAGAATACTTCATCTTTCCAACACCTGCTACAAAAGGCGCTAAAGTACGTACAATAGGGATAAAACGTGAGATAACAATAGTTCGTTCACCATACTTCTCATAAAAAGAATGTGTTTTATCAAGGTGTTCTTCTTTAATAATTTGCTTTCCAAAAAGTTTCACTCTTGTCAAGCGCATACCGACTTTATTACCAATCAGATAATTCAATGAATCCCCTCCAATAGCTGCCACTAACAAGATAATAATAGCCAGCGTAATACTCAATTCATCTGATTGAGCAATGAGCATTCCTGTTGCAAATAACAGAGAATCCCCCGGTAGAAAAGGCATTACAACCAAGCCAGTTTCAACAAAGACAATAAGAAATAAGATAACGTAAATCCAAG
>NZ_WSPP01000087.1:0-20378 GCF_009767705.1 Myroides sp. LoEW2-1
GCCTCAGAAGCATATGTTTTTTTGTTGCTTTATTTTGCTATTTTAGTTAAAAAGAATGCGGCAAATAATAAGAAATTAATACAAAATTGTTTTGAATTTATCTAATCGTGATAGTAGAGTAACTTTAATTTTTCAATTAGTAATCTTTTTTATTTTCACAAAGGGTATTGCACAGCAACCAGTGAGAGTTACTATTGACTCATTATCGAAAGTGTATTCCCAGAATGTATATTCCAAACCACTTGAAGCTAGAAAGGCCGCATTTGCTTGGTTAGCTTTAAGTGAAAAGCATAACTTAGAGAAGGAAAAAGCTCGTGCTTATTATTCTTTAGGAAATTTGAATTCTATTAATGGAGATTATAAGAAGTCTATAGAATATGCATTGAAGACTATTGAATCCTTAGAGAAATTAAAAATGGAGCAAGGTTTACCTGCTGCTTATAATCTATTAGCACTTAGTTATAAGAATTTATCGTTATACTCCAAGGCAATGGAGAGCTTTATGATATGTATTGAAAAAGCTAGAGCTGTAGACGATGTACTTCAAGAGGCAAATGCGTATCAGAATGTTGCTACACTATATATACAAAAGGATGAATATGATAAGGCTATAGAGAGCTTGAAAAGAGCGAATGATTTGTATAAATCTATTGAGGATACCGATGGGGTATTGACTACATTGTTTAACTACGCAAATATTTTGAAAGAGCAGCGTAAGTTTGATCAAGCTAGGGAGCATTATATGACTGTATTAAAGTTTCGTCAAGAGGAAGGAAATAAAACAGTGGAGGCCTATGTTAAAATTAACCTTGCTCAACTATTAGTAGAACAGCATAAGTTTAAAGAGGCTATACCTCACTTGGAGAATACTTATAAGCTTCTTGAAGAGTTAAATTATGTCACTGATATGGCTATCGTATTGAATGATTTAGGAGTGTGTGAGAGTAAAGTAGGGAATACAAAGAAAGCAATTAAGTATTTTGAGAGAGCATTGAGTATTACTGAAGAACGTTCTATATTAGCCTATAATACTAACTTTTTTTTGAATTTAGGTTCCCTATATGCAGATCAAAAACAATATGAAAAAGCATATAATTATTTATATCGAAGTATAATCGATAATACAAAATTTAATAGTATTGAGAAAGAGAAGCATTTAGCAGATCTGCAACAACAATATGAAACGGAATTAAAGGAAACTAAAATAGAGTTGCTGGAGAAGGAGCAAGAATTAAAAGAAGTAGAGCTTAGAGAAGTAGAGCAAGCTGTCATTCGTCAGAAACAACTTCGTAATACTTTTATCATTGGTTTTATTTTGGTGTCAATTCTCTTTATTATTGTGATGTATTTTTATCTACAACGTTTGAAAGTGCAAAGACAACTACAGGTGGAGGTTGAGAAAAATGCGAATCACAAGATTAATGAGATGGTTAAAGATCATAAAATTTCTATGATCGAGCGCTATCAGAAAGGACAAGAGGAAGAAAGAGCTCGATTAGCACGAGAGTTACACGATGGAATAGGAAGTGATTTAGCAGGAATTAAGATTGCTTTTGAACATCATTTCTCTCAGCAAGATACGGGAGAACAAACTAAGCGTTTGCAAGAAGCAATTAACAATGCGTGTAAGGATCTGCGTTTGCTATCGCATCAATTGCATCCACTGGCTTTCTCTTCAATTGGATTTAGTAGTTTTTTGAAAGAATACGTCGATACTGTAAGTCAGAAAAATAATTTGACAATTAAAGCTTATTTTTTTCCAGAGACAGAAATTAATAAGTTGACAGATGATGTATTGGCTGGTGCATATCGCATCGTTCAAGAGTTGGTCAATAATATCGTTAAGCATGCTAAGGCTTCAAGTGCTGAGGTACAATTGACCAAACACGATGACCACCTCAATATTCTTATTCATGATAATGGCGTTGGGTTTGCCAATGTTAAGAAACAAGGGATAGGACTGCGCAATATAAGAGAGCGTTTAGAAAAACTCAAAGGAAGTATAGAAATAGATAGTAATGTTAAATATGGGACTTCCATAACAATTAATATACCTTTAAATAAATAAGTAGTGAGTAGAGTAAATATAATCATAGCAGATGATCATTTGATGTTTTTAGAGGGGTTAAACACTATATTACTTGATATGGAGGAAGTAAAACAAGTGCATTTAGCAACAGAAGGAACACAAGTATTACGTTTATTAGAGCAATTTGACATACAATTAGTCATTACCGATTTGAATATGCCCAAGATGGATGGAGTAGAGTTATTAACTAGGGTAAAGAGTAATCAATCAGATGTCAAGGTTCTAATTTTGAGTATGCTTGATAATCCTCGCGTTGTTCATAAGGTAATCCAAAAAGGAGCAGATGGTTTTGTACCTAAATTTACAAATAAGCAGGAGTTACAAGTTGCTGTAAGGGAATTAATCAATGACAAGCAATATTTCTCAGAAGTTATTAAACAGCGCTATATGGAAAGTGTATTTGATAAAAAGAAGTATCAAGATATTGAATTGACTCAACGGGAGAAAGAAGTTCTAGCACTTTTATCAGAAGAAATGACTTCTAAAGAAATTTCTGAGAAACTGTTTATATCAGTTAATACGGTGGAGACACATCGCAAGAATATCTTGTTGAAAACAGGATCTAAGACAACTACGGGAGCGGTAAAGTTTGCTATTGAATCAGGACTATTTGATTAGTGAATAATTAAAAGGTATACTTTATTGCTAATAGTGGTTTAATCTCTTCTACAATAGAAATAAACGAATTTGGTTCAGTAATCGGTACGATTTCTCGATGAGTGACTACTTTGTTGGTAAGATTAATCGTTTCTAATAAAGCAGCTGTTACAGGAGTCTTGTGATAGCTGTTTTTTTCTTGTTCTACTTCTTTTGTATCGATTAACAGATGTACCCACACAGCTTTAGTGAAACAAGCTGTATCTACATATAATAAAGAAAAATCATGGGAACTGTAGAGGTGGTCTAATCCCGCTAAATAATCCATACGCTTCGGCAGCAATTTTTCTTGTAAAGTTTTGAAATAATTAGTTTCTTGTTTTAGTAAGCATTCTTTGACCTGCCATGAGTCCTCTATGCTATGTATAACAATCATAAAAATATCCTCATTATAGGTTGGAAGATGGATAGTAATTGTGAAAATACTATTGATTTTTAGTGCGTCCTTTTGTTGATTTAGTAAGTATAAGAGTTTTTTAGTTTTCGTTTTCAGCTCATTGGGATTTGGGTTAAAAAGATATGTCATGGTTAATGAATCATAACTAATGTCAATACGACAATCTAAATCAATCATTTTTAGTTTTATATCTTCTTTGGTATAGTAGTCAGATAAGGCATCTTGGTATTGTTCTTTTACTGGTTTAGCATAGGAAACACCTTGTTCAATTCTGTTTTCATTTTTTAAAATCTTGGCGTCAAAGAATAAAACCCATCTTACTTGTGCTAATTGATGATCGTAGATAATAACCGAAAACATATTGGGATTCATATTAGAGGCATTAAAAAAGCGTCTAATTTCAACTGCTTTTAATTGACCCTTGAATTCATGTTCAAGATATTCTTGTATTAAACGATTTGCTTTTTTCTTTCTCATACCTCCCATAATGAGAGATAGATTATTTACAGCTAGTGTTAGTGATAGAAAACAAAACCCAATTATTAAAAGTGTTTTTAGCATTTTTTGTAAAGTTTGAATACAAGGTAAGATACTTTTGGAAATTTTCATATCACGGAATTCCGTGATAAGCGCAATTACCGAATTTAGGTCTATGAAACCAATAGCAAAGATAAGACCTTTGAAATGTTAATAATAGTAATAATATAAATCATGGGATTACAAGAAAAAAGAGCTTATACAGCAATAGAAGAGCAGTACGTAACTGAGTATCAAAAAGAATTGAACGCAATTGTAGGTAAAGAACTACCTATCCAAATCAACTGGGATACTTTCGAATTAGAGCATATTAAGTTTGTGCCAAGTGTATGTTTACAACGCTTAATGGATGCAATGAAAGAAGTGTGTAAAGATAATTTTGGGAAAGAAGCAGTACAAGAGTCAATGGATAAAATTGAAGTAAACTGTATTGTAAATGAAGGAGCTGAAGAAAATAAAAAATTAGACCTTTCTGGAAAAACTTTAACAATGACAGCTTGCTGGGGAGGACATCATAGTGGTTTCTTTACTGATTTAGTGATTAGAGAGTATTTAGAAAGCAAGTTATAAGGATATAAGGATTCTTTTTATAAAATTTTTAGTCTGACTTTTAATTTTTGATTTAGTTAATATCAACTAGATAGATAATAAAGGGGGATCATAATTAGATGAGTCTCCCTTTTTATTTTTTAATCATCGTGAACTAAGTCAGTAATAACCTAGTGACTAATTATATCTATAGAAGTATTTAATTAGTTTACAACTATAATTTAGAAGTATGAGTATAGAAAATTTTCCAAAGCTATTAGAAAGTATATTGCGTAAAAAAGGAGCGACGACAGAAGATATTGAGGCATTAGCAGATGCTGGAATTCAATCTAAAGAGGATTTCGTTATGATTGGTGATACGCGAACTTTGATAGAAGTTACAGCTATGGATATCGAAATAGCACATGTAATTATGCAGTGGGCTTTAGGTACACAAGCAGCAAGCTTGGCAGTTGCTGAAACCGTGGTAAAGCAAGAGGCAGTAATCGTAGAGAGTGCAGATGTTGTAAAATGTGCACATTGTCAAGCTAAGCAGCCGAAGGATTATAAAGTTGGTGATTTGTGTTTGTCTTGTGGACTTCAAGCAGAACCAGTTCACAATTGTTATTGGTGTTTGAGTACAGGACCAGGTCAGTTTTGCCGTTCTTGTGGAGCTGAGTTTGTCGCTTCTTCCGATTATGAGGTAGCTTTACAATTAAAGTTGGAAGGTGAATCGAAGTCAGCTATCGGTAAGTTAGTTAAAGAAATGACAGCAGTTCAAAAAGAAAATATTTGGGCAAAAATTAGAAAAGGTAGATAGAAAAATAGTTCGTATAGTATGGCAGTTATCACTTATTGTGAATCGTGCTCTACACCACAACCGGGCGATTATCAGCCAGGGGATATATGTGTGGCTTGTGCGGGTAGCGTTCGTGTAGATGTACGCTGTGGATGGTGTGCTTCTCTTACTCCTGCTCAGGGGAATTTTTGTAGAGGATGTGGAAGTAAGGTAGTAGAAGAAAAACACTTTGGAGTAGCAAGAATTTTAAAGAGTTTAGGATATAATCAGGAGCAAATACCTGAAAAAATACAACAGCTTTCCGAGGGTGAAGTTACAAAGTATAACGATGAGTTTTATAAAAACTATCGAGTTATACAGTATGCAAAGGAACAACTGCAGTTGTTAGAACCCTATTTGTTATTGCCTATAAATGAGGCTGTAATAGCTATGGAAACTGATCTTCTAAACTATATTCCATATTCAAAGCAGATACTAGATGAATATGAGGATTTACTAGCTGAGCCAGCTTCACTGGATTCTTTGTTAAAAGAGGAAACTTACGGTATCCATCGTATTGTTAGACAGTTAGTAAATCTAGTTCAGTTAAAACAATATCCCCTCAATGAGCAGGTCAATAGAAATATTCATTTGAAATGGGCAGATTTGACTACTGTGTTTGAATATGAATTTGTTCGTATAGAAGGCTTTTTATGGTTTGCTCATCCTAATAGTTTCCTTGGAAATTTTAAAGTGGACGAAGCCTTTGAACATCTTGAGCAAAGTTCACCAGAAAAAGATTTAGTTGAAGTTTTCGATAAATTAACTGATCGTATAAAAGGTATAAATAGACTTAAGCCTTATTTAGATGTAGCTCGTCTTCATTTATATTCTTTTTTAAATCAAATAGAAGAAGAGGAGCCGACTCGTCTTTTTGATGTGATACCAGCTTATACGACGCATACAGATTACGATTTAGCCATGAGTAGTGCGCTAATCATCGATGATCAAATTAGTTTAGCCTCATTAACGGCTAAGAATAGAGGCGCAGCTACGACAGGGTATCACTATTTGCTTTATTATGGAGAGGAGTACTTGATGCTTCAAAGCTTACGGGAGAGCGGTTTAAATTATTATCAATTTAAAGGTTTACTTCAATTTGTAAAATATAACAAGTATTTACAAGATCAAGGAAATACAGATGTATATACAAGGCAAATAGTTGTAAATGAAGCCATCAGTTTATTACTTAAGAAGTTCAATTCGCATGTCGTATTTGATCGGCATACAGATACTTTTTCTGACAATGAAATACGCTTATGGGTGGATTTTATTAGTCTTTATGATCATCAGGAAGTAGAATTGGATTACTCAGGCTTTGTAAGCTTATTGATTAACCGTAATCTACGTCATGCTTTAATTCAGTTATTAGAAGAGGCACCAGCACATTTAGTGTTTACAGATGAGCTTGCGAAGGAGTTATATCTTGTAGGTAATGAATTTGACAATACTTTAGACGGATTCAATCTTATTGCAGGTTGGAGTAAGGTCTGTGAGTTGGGGTATTTTCCTAGTGTAGATGCGGTGGATCGTATGCTTATTTTTATAGGTGATAACTATAAAAATTATACTACTAGCGAGGAAGAGAATGCCATACGTTTAATGGTAATCAATGTATTGAGTGTATTGGTACAAGAAAGTTCTAGACATTCTTATAAAGTAGTTGTTAAGCTTATAGAGCTGTTGTTGATCAATGAAGATACGTCCAATACATGGTTGCCTAACGAGGAACTTAAAAATAGTGTTTTAAGTAGTCATTATTATGTGAAAATACACGATGATTCATTTGAGTATAGACCTTTTGCAACAACTGATATTTTCATCACTGATTTTTTTAGAGGAGATTGGCACGCATTTACAAAAGTTTTAACAACAAGTTTAAGTATTGGCAAACGATATGATACCTCACCTTATAGTATATTGTTGTTTTGGATTAGTCAATCTGGTCATTATTTTGCTGATGTATTGACGAAAGATATGTCCTTATCTCAATCTATTTCTGAAGTATTAATCGAGAGCCTTATTGCTTTAGATCAAGGAGAAGAATTGTTATGCCTTCAAGATAGTGATAAACAATATCCTTTATTGAAGGTTCTTTTTAATGATCCATGGGATTATCGACAAGTGTATTATTACAGTCGTCGTCCTGATAACCTACCTATAGAGTTGGAATATAAAATGCATGCAGCATTTGTTTCGTGGCTATCTGTGGATATAGAGGAAAAGTTGTTGTCTGAGTTATTTCAAAAAAATATCATTGTTCAATTTCAACAAAAGCCAAGTGGACAATTGCCTATATGTTTATTGACCTTATGGTTTATCTATAGTGATCGAATCAATTATAAACCCTTTGTAAGTCAATCTATAGCTTTATTATTTGAAAATATTGAAATAGGTCCTTATGAAAGTAGACTACCTATGCTATTAACAAGAAATGGAATAGACCAAAAAGTAGAAGGTAGAGAAATCGTACAAACTGTTTTTGGTAATACAGATCAATGGTTAGATTGGTTAGATAATCGGACAGCAACGGGAAGTCTAAATGAGCCTATCCATCAATTTATGCTGTTGGTATTACTTGATTTTGGAAGTGATTTAGAGGCGTTTATTCATGCTCCACGAATTACAACCGAGGATTTGGAGATACCTACTGAAGAGCAACATAAAAATAATAGAAGTATTCTATTTGGTTATTTAAAACAAATGGTAGCTACATTAGGTATAATCGAGGAAGTTAAATTTAGATCATTATACGCCAAGAAGATATTAAAAATTATAGAAGACTTATACTATGAGGATAATTTAGAAGATTGTATTGATATCGTAACCTTAGTGAATGATAGTTGCCATGATTTAAATGATGAGTGTGATCAAGTGGAGATTACCTTACGCATTGATAAATCAACAATAAATTGGTTTACCTTACATACTGGGTATATGGCATTGGAAGATTATTTGCTAAGTGAAGGAGAGCATGAGCGTTGGGTGGGCAAACTATTAAAAGACTATAGAAAAGATGCCATCAAAGTAATGACAAGCGATGCACTGACTTCAGATCAAGTTTGTGTTTTAGCAGATTTATTACTACGATGCCTAGGTAAGGAGCATTGGATGGTTAATATCAGTTATCAAACAGAAAAGGTCTTTAGATTGGTTGTAGATAATCTTGGTGATATGCTAGAAGAACTTCCTCCTGAGAAATTTGATCCTGATTTTGTTATTTATATTGATAATTTTATTCAAAACAATAGTCATTGGTCCAATTATTTAGATCGCTTAACGGTAGCTGTTAGAGAATTAAAGAGATATTGTTTTGAAGATGTAGAGAAGTCAGAGGATTGGTCTTATGATGATCAGCAACAAGAGCAAGATGAAGAGAGCATTAGTCAAGTAGTAGTGGACGAAGATGAACAGTGCTCTTCTGACGAGGAAGAACAAGATACTGCTACAGTATTGTCAGATGTAGAAGTAGCAGGGTTAATGATGAGTTTTTCAATTGACAAAGAAAATCTATTAATGATTAGTAATCACTTTAACGATTACACTCGCAGTGCTATTGATAATCCAATTGTCTTTTCTCCGATATTGACCAATATAGTTTGGGTAAAAGAATTTTTGGCAGCTAATGTTGATCAAGCTATAGAGTTTTATCAAAAACTATATATGATTGTATTAGATCCACAGACAGCCCCATTAGGTATTTATCCTTCGATAGGTGCGATGGCTCGTATGGTATTTGCACAATTATTACACGATACGATGTATAGTGGAGCTTATGCAATAGGGATAGAAGCAATGGTTCAGTCTGGAGTCTATACAGCTGATTATGCTCAAGCATTAAATGTATTAGTGAATCAATTAAAAGCGTAATTATGAGTGAATGTATAGCGTTAAGTAGTTTTTGTGATAATCCAAAATCCATATCTAACGGTCTATTGTTGTATTATTTTCAAGATGTTTTATTAGATACGCCTTTTGGTTTAGATCCGAAGAATGAAGAACATGTTTATGATGTGCAAAAGTTTATGCAAATGCATAAAATTAAGAATAGTAAGTCGTTTCGTGTTTTCTTACATAATCTAAAAAAAGGGGAGTATTTTCATGCTAATGTAAAAGATATTGTTGAAGAGATATATCACCTAGATGAGGTTGCTTTTGCAGAGCACCTAGAGCAAATAGAAGGTGCTTACCTAAGAAATAGATATCGTTTATTATACCCACAACGCCATGCTATTGTAGGTTATGGTATTTTAGGGTTTAATTATGCACTTTATAGCTTAGTTTGTAGAATAGGTGGAATCTTGGGATATATAACTGAGAAGGAAGTTCATACAAGGCATTGTGAGTTATTTGAATATATCTCACGTGTATTTATAAATGGAAGAGAGTTACAAGAAAATATAATGTTGGGGATTCAATTTTATGAAGCCTCTTTACAAGCAAGTCCTACTAGTTTTTCTCGAAAAGGAAATTATTGGAATATAGTACGCGAGTTACAAAACGATCAGTTGAATAGTAATCATAATTAAAGGTAAAAGAGAAATGAATTTTAATGAGTTAGTTGCTTTTATTGCTCAGCGTATTAGTGAAAGAGATTATCAGTCCTGTGAGCAAGCGTTGATTGAAGGATATGAATATCTTAATCAAGAAGATAAATCATTGGTAGAGAGTGTGGAAGAAGTTTCTTTTTATCGTCTTTATATTGTGTTTTTTACTCGATTTATCGGTTCAGATAATTTCGATTATGATAAAGTAATCCTGGCTCTTTCTACTTTAGAGAATTATGGAGTAGATCAGTTGAGTGAGTTTGAACTTATCGGAGGATTAGAGCAATATTGTGACCTAGCTTTTTATGAGCGTGCATTAGATTATCACCCTAATAGTATGGCTCTTCTTTTAGGATATGCTAATAAAATGGAAGCAATACAAAAGTATGATGTAGCTATTGGATGCTTGCATCACGCTTTATCTGTATATCCAGAGGCAAATAATCTTCGTCTGCGCTTGTGGGATTTACAGGTGAACTATAGTAAACAACTATTAAATAGAGCTAATCTTGAAGAAGCTGAAATTAATATTTTAGTGGACTATGCTGTGCGCACACAAGTACAAATTGTAATAGAAGATTTACTAAATCATGATCAGTACAATTTATCTGATCAACAAAGAAATGAATTATCAATAGCACAATATGTAGCCAATGACATAATCAATATAGAGGAATCAATCTCTTTGTGGGAACAAAAGTGGAGTAAAACCTTGTTGAGTGTCCAGGCGGGAATATATCTCGTTGATTGCTTTCATAGTTGTGGGATGTTAGAACAGATGTCAGAAGTTTTAGAAGCAATAACTTTTAAAGAAAAAATACCTGTTGATATGCGTGAGCTGACAAAAGAATACGTCGAAGAGTTTTTTCAGTCATATAATCGTGAAGATAAAGAATTAGTTGTGAGTTATTATAATTATAAAGCGATCTATCACAAGTATCAATACGAGTTAGAGCTAGCATTAAAGTATATCAATGTTGCGAAGATAGTGGTAGAAGATCACCCTAGCATATTACTGACAGAAGGGAGTATTTTAACTATGATGTTTAATCCAGAAGATGAGACAGTATTAAATGTTTTGATGGAAGCAGCTAATAAAGGGGCTAGTTTGCCTAATTATCTCCTTGCACTAGCACATTATTATACTATGATGGGAAATTTTCACCAGGTTCTTAGTTTAGTGGATTCTTATCATGATTATGCACTTGCTACGGGTGAATCCTTATACCTTCAGGGGAAGGCATACTTTATTTTAGGTCAGTATGGTCAAACCTTAAAATCATTAGAAACAGCCATGAACTTAAAGGAAGATAGTCCGTATCGACTAAGTATAAACTCAGTTTTACTGACGACGTGTAAGTATTTGAATGATACACACAAGTTTGTGGAAGCTTTACAGTATAGACTTTCATGTTTTCATGTTTCAAGACCAGAACATTGGGAGGCGCGTAATTATTATGTGGTATTCCTTTATGAAATCAAAGCTTATGAACAGTGTGCAAAACTAATTGTTCAATTATATCAGGTCAATCAATTATCTAAGAGTAATGAAGCAATCTTGTACTATCTTATAGATAATGAGTATTTGAGCAAGTCGCAAATACAATTACCAGAGGTAACAGAATCTATGCTTGTACGAGATCCAAAAAGTTTAGAAGATTATCGTGCTAATGCACTTTACTATTGGATTATGGGTAACAATTTAGAATCGGCTAAGGCTTTCGAAGCAGCAGCTGATTTGAGTTATGAAAAAGGTTTTTATCTAGCGAGAGCTTATTGGCGTACAACTTATGATGCGTCCTTGTATGAATATTCATTAGCCTTAATAGAAAGATTAAAAAATGAAGCAGTGGAAAATGTAGATTATCAAATGCTGTATTGGGAACAAAATATATACTTTAGAAATGATCTAGCTCAACCAGCCTATGATAGTTTTAGGGAGCTAATTATGAAGTTTCCCGTTACCTCAATGCGCAAAGATAGCAGCGTTAGTCATTATGCAATACGACAAAAAATAAATACAGAAAAATTGGGTAATCAGTCAGAATGTAACCGATACCTTAGTATGTATACTAGTGTATTTCGAGAGAAATAAACAATTTCATTATTGTAGAACGTCCGCTGATAAAAAATAAATTATTTTTGTTTCACTTAGTTAGTGATTAATGATGAAACACTTATATTTTGGAACTGTCTCCATTGATATTACGACAGACTTGTCTAATCTAGACCAACAGTATAGTGGCTTTTTTAAAATTTTATTCTTGAAAGCAGGGAGCCAAATACAAATTGATTTTACCAATTATACTTGTGAACAAGATGCATTCTTTTTTTTTAATGAAGAACATGCCTTTCAAATTCTAGATCAATCAAAGGGAAAATTAATCTATTTTCACGCTGATTTTTATTGTGTAGAAATTCACGATCAGGAATTAGCGTGTGACGGAATTTTGTATAGTAATGTATTAACAACTCCCTATGTCTATTTAAAACAAGAACAAAATGAGGTATTGTGCAATCATATTCTTGAAATTGAAAGAGAAAAAGATTTAGCAGATAGTTGGAGTGAAGAGAAAATTAGAATATTGATAAAATATATTATTATTGAGGCAACTAGGACTTGGGTAAAACGAGAAAATAACAATACGGGAGTATTATCTGAACACCAAGAATTTTCAAGAAAATTTAGTCAATTAGTTGATCGGAACTATATGAATTTACATAAGGTAGGTGATTATGCAGCACTTCTAAATGTGACTACTAATGTTCTAAATAAGCGGATAACTAAAGGTTGTGGTATTTCTCCAAGTTGCGTGATTGTTAATCGTCTTATACTACAGGCAAAGCGCTTGTTGGCTTATACTGATTTAAGTGTAAAAGAAATTGCCTTCTCTTTAGGATATGAAGATGTGTCTTATTTCAATAGATATTTCAAGATTCAAACTAGTTATACTCCCTTAGCTTTTAGACGTAATCAAGAACTGTCCAAGCGACCTTATTGAGCTACTATTATAGTATGGAGAGAATGTCCTATAATTGAGGCGTTTTCTCCATTGAGGAAAATGAGTATTACTTATACTTTTGTAGAATTAAAATGGCACTACTTTTTGTGTACAAGGATTTTAATTAACTAAAGTAATATTATGAAAGTATCAATTAAGGCAATCTGGCGAGATGATTTAAAACAAGGAAAAGGGAATTATGTGTCTGATAATCAGTTGTTGAATCAGATGAATTACTCATTTTCCAAGCAAAAGGATTATGCTGTAACACTACCAGAAGAAATGATAGCAGCGGCTTATTCTGCTTGTTTCAATATGACACTTACCCTGTTATTAACTCAAGCATCGTATAAGATAGAGGAGTTAGAAACTAATTGCGAAATCACCTACAACAATGAGGTTATCGTACAAGCTGATTTGGAAATTATGGCAGTCATTTCAGGATTAGATAATACTATTTTTCAGCAAGTAGTAGCGCAAGCAAAACAAATGTGTCCAATTGGAAACAGTTTTAATTTTCCTACAATTTACAGAGCATTACTGAAATAGTCATGTTTGTTATTTTCAACACCAAAACAGATATAATAGCATGAAAGATGGACGTAATAAGCAAGTGAAGTTCGGCAATGAAATAGGAGCTGAACAAATTCAATATTATACAAGTACTATAATAGACGCTTTTTTGCAACGTAATTATTTTTCTACCCAATTAAATGAATGTCAGCTTTTTATTGAAGTTCAACCCAGCGGGATGGGGTGGGAATCTTTACTTATAACCTTTGAAACAGTAGGGATATTCTTAACTGCTGAAACAGTAGGGATAAACGGTTACTCAACTAGTAAACGAATGGGGTATAGCGTTGATATTGGGATTGTTGTAGATCAATATTGGCCAAAAACTAAGGTGCTAGAATTGGTTGAGATTATAGATTTAGGGGTGAATTATTCAGATAACCCAAAGGTGTTAACTATGATTGAGGGACTAATAAAAAAACTAAATTAATATAGCATATAGAATGAATTTATCAGAATTACTTATTAAAGATAATGAAGCACTAGCTTTTGAAGATGTATTTTTGGATGAAAAACAGCGTATAATACTCGATCAGTTGGTAAAAGAATATACCTATTTTTCGGAACTGACAGATTTAGGACTTCCTGTTAACAATAAAGTATTTTTACACGGAAGTTCAGGTTGTGGAAAGACAACTACTGCTAAAGCTCTTGCCAAGAGACTCAATAAAACAATTATTATTTTAGATTTGAGTACAATTGTTTCGGCAAAATTAGGAGAAACTTCTCAACATATTAAGCTAGTGTTTGAAAAAGCAAGTAGAGAACGTGCTGTTCTATTTCTAGATGAATTTGATCAAATAGGTAAATCTAGGGCTGTAGATGATAAAGATGTGGGCGAGATGAGAAGAATCGTCAATACCCTCATTCAATTAATCGATTACTTTTCACCTAACTCAGTTTTAATATGTGCCTCTAATCACGCTGATATCATTGATCAAGCACTAATGAGAAGGTTTCAACTACGACTAAACTATGAGCTACCTTCTCAAGAGCAATTAGATAATTATTACGATAGATTAATTTCTAATTTTCCTTCTCATTTTGCTTTATTTAAGAGAAAATATAATGTTTCTTATGCAGAGGTTAAGGATTATGCTCTTACTAGTATAAAAAAACAGGTGATTAATCAATTGGAAGCTAGAGATAAGATTTAATTATAAACAGAGAGTTTACATAGCTAAATTGTTTGTTAAGCAACAAGTTATTTGTTTTGTTGTAATTTTAACGCATAATAGATAAAAGATTGATGTTAAAACAAATTATTATATGTAGCGTTTTCTTGTTATGTACACTGGTTCATGCACAGAAAAATGATACACTTTATACTAAGCTTATTGATGATTTTCAGTTAGTCAGTCCAGAAAAGGCAAATTTTTATAAAGTAATAAGACCGATGGATAAGCAAGGGTTTAGTGCTGTTGAAGATTATACTATTGAAGGATATATTGTATCCAAAGGTTTTGCAAGGAGAGATATGCTCCGTTTTATTTATAAAGGAGAGCGTTTTTTTTATGGTCATGATGGTGAGGTTACGGGAGTATACAAATATGATGACAAAGGGAATCAATACAGTATTGAATCATTCGATTCATTGAAGAAAAAGTCTTATCGTTTAATTACTAAAGAAGGGAAGCCTTTTGCAGGAGAAATCTATGATCTAGGTGTTTTGTACACTTATGAAAAAGGTAAACAGATCAAAGTAACTTGTTATTATAATAATAGTACCCAGCCATATGCAATTAAGAAAGTAGATACCATACAGTATTTTGACATGAAAGGCGATGTAGTAGGAGAGCTAAATTATGCAACAGATAATGGTGAGTTTGTACCTCTTAACGGTGATAAATATGAGTACAAACAAGGAAGGTTTGTCAGTTATTTAAAATATCAAGATAGAGCGATTGTTTATCAAGGGAAGTTTAACTTGGAAGCTAAAGCAGTTTTTCAATTGCAGCATGAGGTGTTTTATAAAAATGAAAAGTACTATAAGGAAAATGTATATTATACTGATGGAAAGCTCAGAGTAACAAACTGGTATAGTCAAGATGATTTAAATGTTTTGATAAGTAGTGATTATTACAACCAGAATGAAGAGTATTTAGGTACATATAATGAACAAACAAAAACAGGTGTAAATGTCTATTTCTATGATGATTTTTTTATCAAACAAATAAAAACTGAGAAAGAAGGAAGGGTTTTAAAGGAAATTAATTTTTTGAAAGAGATTGAGCCCGTTGTAAAAACAAGAATATACTATAAATTAAGTGAAATTGATTATGCTCAAGGACAGGGATGGTTTTATGATCAAAAGGGTGAGTTAATTTCTAGTGTCGAGTATAAAGATGGGATTCCTTGGAATGGAACTACTTACGAATTTTCTGATGGTAATGTAGTCATTAGTCCTTATGTCAATGGATTTATAGATGGTATTCAAGAGATTTATGCAGATTATCCTAATACACCTTTGATTCTACGAAAGAATGTATATAAAGACAAAAAACTTCGTTTGGAGCAATGGTATGAACAAGGGGAGCTGTTACAGGAATTAGAATATGCTTCAGCGAATGAGGTAAATGCTATCGATGAATTGATAAGTAAAGGAAAGAAATATATTGTCTATCGCGATGGACAGCCGTATCACGGAAGTGAAACTACGGAGGAATTAAGTCATATACGCGAAGATATTTATCGCAAAGGCAAAAAGATTGAAACTACCTATACAGCGCACAATGGATTAGTGTTTGCTAAAGAGTATTTTTTTGCGGATTCAAAAATAAGACGAATCTTCTATAATGATCAAGGAAGAGAGATTATTAGTTATGAAGTTCAGTTTGAGCGATTGAATGGTGACTATAGCTATACTGATAAAAATGGGATTACCTATAAAGCAACTTTTCAGAAGGGTTACTTAATATCAGGCGAGGTATTATATAACTATATAAATGAAGATGATCAGCATAACTTGTATTATATATATGTTAAAAGACTTGGTAGTAAGGTGGATATAAAATTAAAAGATGTGAGTGAGAATAAATGGTTAAATGAGCAAACTATTAGTACAGAGGATATTGTTTACCCAAATATTTCATTATTAGCGGCTCCTATTGATGCTCAGTTCTTATACTTTGATTCAGAGTACCGTTTTTTATTTACTGATTAATTGATAATAAATAGTTTAAACTGTTTGTTTGGTTAATTGTTTTTTCAAGATTAAAAGATATGTTTTTGAATTATTTTGTGTTTTGATATTTATTTCTGATTAACGTATTTTTACCTAATAGTAAAAAGTAAGTATTATATGAAAAAAATGTTTTTAGGCCTTTTCGCCTTGTTTATTATGACTTCTTGTTCTACCGAGAGCAATGATGCTGTAAATGTTGGTAAAGAAACTCCTGAAGTACCAGGTGAAGTGGTGACTACTCCTTTTGTGGAAGGAAAGATGGTTATGAGTATTTATACTAAGGGAATAAATGTCGGTGGACTATTGGATAAAATAGATTATTCAAAAGGGGACGTATATGGACAGTTCCAAACACTAATGACAAATTTGCCAAAAGATGAAAATCCTTTTTTAGCATGGGGAGATTTATTTGATAAGAAACCTATGGCTGCTTTTGCATTAATGATGAGTATGACCAAGGCAGATTACTATGTGAAAAATAGTACAGTCTTAGCTAAAGCGAAGGGAGCAACTTGGCAGATGGATCATTTTCACAGTGAAGATCAAGATCAAGCGTCTGTTTACTTAAAAGCAATGGCTCCTGCTACTGATATGCCAGTTGAAAATCAAACAGCTTATGCTATATATACACCTTCTAAAGGAGAAACTTATACAGAAGGTAGTACTATTGACTATAAGGAGTTTAATAGAAGAAAATTAGATAAGGTAGCTTATGTAAGCAATTATGCTTGTGATGTGATTGAATATACACGAATTAAAGCGCCTTCTGATCCAAATAATGAGTTTTCATTTGGTTATAACAAGTTGTTGGTTTATATTTCTCCACTGTTTGACAAGACTATAAACTTTACTCATTCTACATATCTTCCAGAGGATGGAGGTATTTTGAAAATTGAAATGTATGTAGATGGAATAGAAGAGCCTTTTATGGTTTTTCAACCTGAAAAAGTAGAAGTCAAGACCATTGCAGATAGTGAATTAGAGACTAGAGTTTCTACACCAGTTTATGCTATTGACGATTTAGAATTTAGTGCTAAGGTACTTGGAATTATGTTTGCTCCTACAGATGAGCAAACTGAAGAACCTTTTCTTGTAAGTAAATCCTTGTAATTAGGTATTCTGCATATATTCTGTTTTCATAGGGTAAGCTAAGTAAGAAGTGAATAACTAGTTTTTTAACTTCTAGTTATCTTTTTAAATAGTTGTTAGATACTGAACTCCCGTATAACTAAGGAATTGTTATACGGGAGTAATATATAAATAGTTTTTTTTTCAGTTAGAAGTCTAATTGTTTTTTAGACTAATCTTCATTAGTGAACCACTTCACTAAATCAGTATATCCATCGGTGATGAGGTTGTTGTAATATTTAGGGTTCATATTTGCTCCACTGAATTTACTGATAGTATATTGTAATTTTTTTAATTTAAGTGATCTAAATGATGCAGGAATAGGTTCGCTGAAATTACATCCTTCAATACTAAGACGTTCAAGATTTTTAAGGTCTAATAAAGAGTTTGGTAGTCCTTCTGTATCAAAGTTGGTAAGGTGTAGTGTACGCAATTCTTTAAACTGACCGATATAGGTTGGTATCATGTCTATTTGATAGCCAGATAAGTATAGTTCTTGCAACGGTAAACATGTAAGTTCTTGAGGTACGTAGCACAAGGAGTCGTTAGTTCCTTGAAGCCTAAGTTTTTTAAGTTTAGGATATTTGACCAAAGCATTCGCACCAGCTAATCCAAATTCATAACATAAAGATAGATCAACAACCTCTAAATTTGGAGCATCTAATCCTTCTAGTGTAGGTATTTTTGAATAAGATAAATCAACTATTTTTAAATAAGGTAATTCAACAGCGGGGAAATGATCATATCCTCTTAATTTAATAGATTCTAGTAAAGGACTGTTTGTTAAGAGTTGATCTAAGTTATCAAGCTCAACGTTTTCTAATTGTAAGGTGTGCAATTTGGTCTCTTGATCCACAGATAAGCAAGGACAACTATCAGGTAAGATTGCGTTACTGTTTATTTTTAAAATTTTTAGGTTTTCACAATTAACCAGCACATTAGTCAATAGACCTATTGGCAAATTGGTGTCCAAACTAATAAGCGTATAAGGCTTAACCATTAAGTTAGTGATATCATTTACTTCATAAGTATCGTTTTTTAAAGGAAAGTATGTGAAGTGTTCTACGGATAGATAGCTGAATAAATCGCTGTGCTTTTCAACTTTGCAGTTTTCAATAGAGGCTTTACCAACGCATATAATTTTGTTAGATACTTTAATTTCAGCGCAGTTTATGATTTTTAGTACATCTATTACACTGGGAAGAAAACAAGTGTCTATTATTAGTTTATTAGATTGTTCTATAGTTACAGACATCAGCTTTTCAATACGTCCGATTGATTTAGGTAGTTGCACTGTTTGGTAGTTAAAAAAACTAAGGTGTTTAAGCGAGGTACATTGTTCTATATTTTGCGATAAAGAGTTATCACCAATTAAATTTTCAAATGTAACGGTCGTTAGTTTATTGAATTTAGACCATGGCACTTTTATTTCCGTTAGGTTTTCCATATTGGAAAAGCTCAATTTATCTAAGTTAGGAAAAGACTCAGGGTTTTGAGATAGATATAGTAGTATTGCCTGGTCTGAAACTACTAGGTTTGTCAGTGAATCAAAAGTATATTGTTGTTCTAAGTTGATCAATTCTCCAGAAAAACAAGTAATCTTACCATTAAAAATTACCTTAGGATGAATTAGCTGGAGTCTATCATTTTTCCAAAGGCTCAACACAGTTAGGCTAGGTACGTTTAACTTGTCACTTATCGTAGTAAAATCTGGACATTTCATGATTTTAATTTTGTTCAGCTCAGGAAGTGTATTTAGTTCTTCTCCAATGGAATTAAGAGTGCTTACTAAAGAAAACTCTATCGCTTCTATACTTCTAGGCAGGGTAGGTAGTGTTGGAGTAGGCCAATTGGTGTTCATACACTTTAAAGACCTTAGAGCAGTTAGTTTTGTAAAGTCAAATTTGATATGTGTTAATTTAGGAAGCTCCAATTCCAAAGACTGTAGTGTCGTTATGTCTTCTATTGATTTTGGAAGTATAGTATATTCTCCTTCTATGCTTAAGTGTTCAAGTTGAGTAAATTTTTCAAAAACATCAGGTAGTCCTTGTTCAAAGTTTAAGGTTTCGATGTTGATAATTCTAACTGAGGGGAACCTCCCTAGTAGTATTGGATTTTGAATCAGAGTAGTTGGGTCATGACTATCCCTAACGTCAAGTACATCAAACCCTAGTTTACTATACATAAAATCAACATCTAAATCATCCGATATATTTGCATATTCTAATAAGGTATTTAAAACCTCGTACCATTGGGGAATACCAATTGACTTGATTAGTTTTTTTCGAATTTTGAAGGCTTTAATAACTTTCTCACTAGCATTTTGCTCTAAAGTTTGTCTGATTTCTTTAACTGTGTTTGTGTCTTTGCTACATTTTCCAATCAAAAATAAATCATTGATATAGTCTTTAGGAAAGTTAGTTTGACTTTGAATAGTAGCATAGTATTCAGGTAATGATTCAATAAACTTATACATATTATTTTTTTTTCTTTTTTTGTTTCTGATTTTAAAATTATTTTTGGATTTTGAGTAATAGTATAAATCAGTTAATGGTAAAAAATATTTATGGATCAAAGTAAATATTTTGTTTAGACATATTATTCACTGAATTAGGTGATATTAATACAGGAGTTAGAAAGAAGTAGGTCGATCTTTTTGAGTTTTTATTTAAACTATATTATTGATATATAATATATTATTTAGGGGGTGATTTTTAAATAGTGGTACATCTAGTATGGTGTATAAACAAAGAAAAATTTAATAAAAATGGGGAGTTTATTTAGAAATGTGGGTTATGTTATAGCTATTGTTTTAACAGTGCTTTGTGTCTTGGGAATGCTACTTAGTTTCTTGGACTTTAGTAGAACAAATGAACGGGCTGCAGCCAATATAATATC
>NZ_WSPP01000088.1:0-4734 GCF_009767705.1 Myroides sp. LoEW2-1
GATAACGGAGGTAACTTTATACTTGAGTAAGTAGCTCCACCCAGGCAGACTTTAGTCTGCTTTAACAAACTATGGACTTTCAGTCCATAGTGGTTTATTTATGAGGCAGGTCAATCACTTAGTATGGGATATCTTGGAAGTGCCTTAGGATATTCTTTTAATGGATCAACAGCAAGTGGGTCAACAGCAATCAAAACAGGACTTAATGGTGCTTATTTAGGTATAGGTTTTGATTTAGATGGGAACAACAAAGAGAGAAGAGGTTTCGAAATGGGAAGTTACGAAACCCGTGAAGGACTTACTGCTCAACGATATGTAGATGCAGGGTTTGATATTAATGATGTAAAGTATGACTATGGCCGTAATGTTTTTGGAAGCTATTACAAAAATCACATTACATTAAGAGGAGCGGGACAAGGTAACAGTTATAAAGGAAATCCTTTGTTGTTGACCAAATATTTTGGAGGTCAAAATGCAGCAAATGAAGTTGCGATGGCAACTCTGGATTACAATACTGGTGATTATAATTTTAGTGGAAGTTATGAAGGAGATGACTTTAATATAGCTGATGGAGGATTCGATTATAGCCCTAAATTTCAAAAGATTGAAGTGGAAGTAAGACCAGATGGAGAAGACGGAATATATGTGACAATAAAAGGTAATGGCAATGTGTTAATCGATAATTTTTACTACAAACATTCGTTTAAAACCTATGGAGATGGTAAAGTAGTAAACAATGAATATGAAGATTATCAATACAATTATAATTCAAGTATTCCAGATAGAGTTAATATTGGTTTTGCTGCTACTACAATGAATAATCATACTCAAAAAACCATTATTAGAAATGTAAAAGTATCGCCTATAGATGATAAGGAAGATGGAGATGAAGAATTTACATTGCAAGAGAGTAATGAGGAGATGTGTGTGAGTGATTCTGAAAACAGTGATGGAGCAAGAATAGAATTTGAATTGGCAGATAGTAAAGATTATGATTTAGAGAACGATACTTTTGAATTTACAGACGAGTCTGGTAATTATTTAGGAGATTCATCTTATCATCAGTCAGATGTCGGTAAATGGGAATACAATTCTTATTATAACGAAGTTACTTTAACTATATCTAACAAGTATTTCAAACCAGGAGAGGAGGCTAAAGTGTACTATACCGTAGAAGGGGATAATAAAAGCAATGGAAAGAGAGGAAAGTCCCGTCCTACAGCTATCACAGTAAGCGGTATAGCTTGTGGAGCAATAGCTAATCCGCATATTAGAGCGAAGAATGAAAATGAAGAGTATTTGCCTTAAATGACAATGGAGTAAGATAGAAAGGAAGCTTTTAAGCTTCCTTTTTTTATATAGTTATGCTTGCTGATATAGAAAATGTATTGATTTTACTAGGTTATAATCTACTTTTATTTGGCTTGAAATATTGTTTTTACAAGAGAATACTTAACTTTGGAATCAACTTGAAATTTTAAAGAATAGGTATTATGAATTATATATTATTTGATGGCGAAGTAAGAGGGAATTTATTGCCTTTTACATATACTCGTCCAGTAGCTGATATCCGAGTTGGTATTTTGACAATTCGCGAAAAATGGGAGAAGTTCTTAGGATATACCACTACAACTATTACAGAGGATTATTTAGCTGATAAATATCCTATGGTTGAGGTTGAGAATAATATAATGATTAATGCAGCATACCTACCTAATGAGGTAATCGTTGAAATGATTAAGAATCTCGAGCCCAAACAAGCGATTGTTTTAGAGGAGGATATTATTGCTTTCTATACACAAGATTCTCAAGAAGATGTAGATTTTGATGAATATGAGATTATTCCTTTTGAATCTGACCTACTGAAGATAGAGCATAAGTGGGATATCTTTTTAAAGAATGACGAGGCTATACGTGCTGATTTTGAGTTGTTGACGGAAGATAGAATATCAGAGGTAATTCCTAAATCTGTAAATGTAATTGCTCCTGAAAATATTTTCATAGAAGAAGGTGCGAAATTGGAGTTTGTAACTTTGAATGCATCCACTGGTCCTATTTATATCGGAAAAGATACGGAGATTATGGAAGGGTCTATTATTCGAGGACCTTTTGCATTGTGTGAAGGAGCACAGGTAAAGATGGGAGCAAAGATATATGGAGCTACTACGGTTGGACCACAATGTAGAGTAGGGGGAGAAGTAAGTAATTCTGTGATGTTCGGTTATTCTAATAAAGGGCATGACGGTTTCCTTGGTAACTCTGTTTTAGGAGAATGGTGTAATTTAGGTGCAGATACGAATAACTCAAATCTAAAGAATAACTACGCTCCTGTAAAATTGTGGAATATCGAAGAAGGAGCTTATGAGAATACAGGGCTTCAGTTTTGTGGTCTAATGATGGGAGATCACAGCAAAAGTGGAATTAACACCATGTTTAATACCGGTACAGTAGTAGGTGTTTCAAGTAGTATTTTTGGCGGAGGATTTCCAAAAACGTACTTGCCAAACTTTACTTGGGGAGGTGTTGAACACAGTGAACTTTACGATGTAGACAAAGCGATTGGCACCATGAAAATAGTTATGGAAAGAAGACATATTGAGTTAACAGCAGTGGATGAAGAAATAATTAGACATATTTTTAATGAAACTCAATTAGACAGGTTTGAGCATCATTTAAAAAAGTAATACTATCTAAAAGCTAATCTTTACCGGTTAGCTTTTTTTTGTCCTTCTTAACTGTTATTCAGGGCGGTAGTAATATAGAAGTATTGAGATAGAAATTGCCTTAACCAAGAGAATTAGAAGGAAGGCATTTCTAACGATCGCAACTTAAACTATTGATACTTTTTCTAAAGTAGATATGAAAAAACGCAATTTAAATATAAGCTTTAATTAATAGTAAGAGACAGGTCTTGGTCTGTCGTAATTAAAGTTTGGCAAATCTAAGTTGTACTGTCTCGAATTAGCAAAGAATACTGGTTTACCAGAATCAGGCATCGTAGGGTAATAAACTAACGAAAGGGCAATACTACTGAATACCAAATAGTCGTTATTGGCAACTAAACCAATACTAATACGCGAATAAAATTTAGGATCTAAGAATCTCTCTTTTTCATACCCCATAAAAGCACCTTCGAAATTTAAGAAAGGGTTTATACGAAATCCCTTCCATTCATAAGGAGCATAAGATTGCCATTGATATCCGAGAGATAGCCTTCTCGTTCCCAGTATTTTTTGAGCCCTGATACCTTGAATGACATCTTCAAGTTTTAATCGATCTCCTGTGTGATCTATACGGTGATATCCCATGACAAATTGAGGCATGATAAAATGCCTAAAACGCCAATTGCCCCACACAAATAATTTAGTGAAATAGGAAGCGTCAATACGTAAAGCTCCTTGTTCTCCCCGACTACCATGGAAGTAACTACCCCATTCTAAATTTGTGGCAAAATACCCTAAGTTGGTATATCCTCCAATTGCAAATTTAGCACCGAAATAGGATCGTCTCTTTTGGTACTGATCTTTCATCCCTGCGGTTAAAGCAAATGTTTTCCCTACTTGAACGTCTTCAATCCGGTCATAGCTAAAGATAAACCTATCTTGTACGTAATTAATTGAACTCAAACTTATGGAAGCCAAATAGGTGCGCTGATCTCCATAAAAACCTAAGGGATCATAGACGTAATCTGGTGTTTTCAGAAAGTGTTGTTGGATAAATCGAACAGATGTTCGTAAATTCGTAATTACAGGCTTGTCTTTGTAGCTTTTGAAAAGCGGAATCGAATAACCTGCCCAATAGTCAAATGTATTGGACTTGACAGATTCAAGCTTGTATTTCATATCCATGTCTGGTAGAGAATCTCTCCTAAATATTTGAGAGACAGTTACCCCTCCTGCCCATTTCGTATAAGGCGAATAAAATGGTCGATCTACAGCAAGTACTTTTACATAATTTCCCCATAAATCGGAATCATATAAAATATTTGCTCTTACGAATGTATTCTGAATATTGTTAACTCTATAATTAAAATAGAAAGCGTCTTTATCTTCTTTTAGTCTTGTTTTATACTGTAAACTTACATCGTGACCAAAACCTCCAAAGTTTCGATCTGTTACCTTAAATCTTGCGGTAGAAGTAGATATAGAACCAGAAGGGTAAATACTCCAAGAATCTAATTCCCTTACTAATACATCAACAGAATCAGGAGAACTTGTTGGGATTGGATAAATTGTCACTGCCCTTACAAATCGCTGCGTACGAAGTAAACGCTCACTCTCGCGAACTTTTAGAGAATCGAATACCTCGCCCTCTTTAAACATCAGGAAGTTGTTAATGGTAAAGCGCTTTGTTTTTAAGTGCATTTTATTTCCAAAGTGCTCTAAGTTTGAGGTTGGTTTCTTTGCTGTATCAGTTGTAGAATAGCCAAAAGGATCTAATGATGTAATTCGGATGTTTCGAATGACTTTTCCATGCCCGAGTTCCAAGTGTTGGTTTGTCTTAATTTCGGGTGCTCTTGAGGTCAGTCTTTTGTTGTTTTTATAGATTAACTTATTGATAAACCTTCCAAATTTTGTCTTTTTATTATTTGTCTCAAGATTTGGAAATATTCGAGTTGTATCTGGAACAAAGGCATGACTATCTAATTCTTTAGGATAGAATATCTTAATTGACTTAATACTATCTTTTTCTGCTATACTCTTTTCTTGGGCAAAAGAGGTAACAGTCAGTGAT
>NZ_WSPP01000089.1:0-39099 GCF_009767705.1 Myroides sp. LoEW2-1
GGGAAAAGGACAAACACTTGATTTGTAGCAGAGAAAAAGTAGCCTAAAACATTATACTTTAAAAATTTAAAAATACTCTAGGTTTATAGGGGTCAAAACAAGACGCAATACATTGTGTCTGATAAAATTTCTAAACAGTCGTTTTACCGCTTCTTACTTCTTTACGTTTACCAGATCCCTTTGTAGTTATAGAAATAAACTGTACTATTCTTAATATCCAACACAAAACAGTCCCCTTCTCTTGTATAGAAATAAAATATTTCGCTTAATACCGCATGCTACTTCTCTCAGTATAATCCCATTATTATCGGTAAGTGATAGTATAGTGATAGGCTTATTTTGGTACTTTTAAGCCGATCACATGCCTATCACATGCCGACCACAAGCCGACCACCCCCTTCTGATTAGTATTATATTCCCATTTACTGACTTATATTGATTGGATTATATACAACTCTATTGCTAAAAACTGATAAGGTATTAAATGAAAAAAAGCCCAGAAATTCAATATTCAGGGCTTTAATGGTCTGCTATATCTTGTTATTTACAAACTTCGCATATACAAAATTAGCGCATCCATTTCCATTTTTGAAAAGCGCTTAGTGATCGTTAAGTTAGGTTGCATCATTGAAAAATTAGCTGGTTCAATTATTGCATCGGATTTTCCTCTTAAAAAAGCTTCTAAGTCAGCTCCAACAGCATCATAGCCTTTTACAATTTCACGAATACTCGGTCCGATCATTTTTTTGTCCGCCATATGGCAACTTGTACAATTCCCCTTTCCTCTAAAAAGCTTATCTCCCTTATCAAGTAATTCAGCCTCTGTCCATTCTTTTTGATCATCTAAGTTTGTATTTGCTTTTTGATCTTTACCACCACAAGCTACCACACTCATAAGTATAAATAACAAAGCGCCAGTTTTTATAAAATTCATCATTGTTGTTGTTTATTTGTTTGTTCAAAAATAAAAAAACAAAACATACCTAACAGTATACAAAAGCGTCCTTTTAGTGCACTTATCGGACAAAATTAAACTTTACATTCGCATATAATGCGAATAGTAGCTTAACTAAAAAATTTCATTCGCTATATCGAATAAGTAAAATTCATAAACTGCTCTTCGATTTGCTTCCTTAAAAGAGACATTGTAATGCCAAGATAGGAAGGCAAAAAACAATTTGGTTTAAAATTGGAAAAAGAATACAATAGTAGATTAGACTATCCACATAGTTATTAACATTGTTGATAACCGCCGTTAATAACAGTCCTTAAAGTGTTAACAATTGTTGATAACTTCACTTACATCACACAATAAATTCCTTTTATTAAACAATAGAATATAGATTTAAAACCTATAATACAACTACTTACGAATATTAAAACCACTAAATAGTATAGAAAAAAAGATATACACCGAATTAAGAACTAATCCCCCTTTTTCAATCCAGTATTGTGGATAACTATACGTTTATATACTATTGTACACAAGCAATAATTCAATAAAGGGAAATACTGCTTGACACGTTAATTAGTTTTCACATAGCCAGAACAAGGATAACAAGACATTTATCAACCTATTTAATTTATGACGCATAAAATGATAAATATTCTAAAATAAAAGTTAAATTTGTCAAAAATTAAAATTTCATACTATGAATCAAGAAAATTCAGCTCCAGACTTATCAAAATTAATAAGTGAATTAAAAAAAGGAAACTGGAAGATTATCGTACTCCCACTTGTACTGTGTGCAGGGATAATGTATTTCTTATACGTCTATATGCCAAACCGTCAAGAGATGAACAGAACAGATTTCTATTATACAAACTATGAGAAAGCTGAAGCTACAATCTTAGACACTTATGGTAATGGTAGAATTGGGAAAGGACAGGCAACACTGTACAAGATACAATTTGTAACAGCTAAAGGAGAAACAATCGTTGCGGAATATAGACAAGACACCTTCTTAGCAAAGGATAAAGGAGAGAAAATTGTTATCTATTACGACCCTGAAAACCCTTACGATCAAACTTCGGAAGAAAGTTACTTGGAAGAAAAGAGAATTCGCGACAAACAAGCTAACAAATAAGAAGTAAAGAATTGATAGATTTACTATCCTAATGGTAATTGGCTATTAAACAATAACAAAAAAGCTCAGTGAAATTAATCACTGAGCTTTTTCTATTTATTATACTTGATACAACTATTATTTATTCAAAAGTATTGCTGCTTCTTTAGCGAAGTAAGTTGAGATAATACTTGCTCCAGCGCGTTTGATACACGTTAATTGTTCCATCATGATCTGATCGTGGTCAAGCCATCCTCTCTCTGATGCAGCCTTTACCATAGCGTATTCTCCCGATACTTGGTACACCGCTACAGGCACATTCACAGCATCTTTCACTTCGCGTACGATATCTAAATAAGCCATACCTGGTTTTACCATAAGGATATCAGCTCCTTCTTCTACATCGTATAACGCCTCTTTTACAGCTTCGATACGATTAGCATAGTCCATTTGGTATGTTTTTTTATCTTTTGGTATTTCTACATCTGCTCTCGGTGCGCTGTCAAGTGCATCGCGGAATGGTCCATAGAATGCAGATGCATACTTAGCAGAATAACTCATGATACCTACATTCGTAAACCCTGATTGGTCTAATGCTTCACGCATACGCAAGATACGCCCGTCCATCATATCACTCGGTGCTACGAAGTCTGCTCCTGCCTCTGCATGAGATACGCTCATCTTCGTCAGCGCATCTACTGTAGGGTCATTCACTACTACTCCATTCTCGATAATACCGTCGTGTCCGTATATAGAATATGGATCTAATGCTACGTCTGGCATTACGATCATATCTGGACAAGCATCTTTTATCGCTTTGATAGCAGTCTGCATCAATCCATTAGGATTCCATGCTTCTGTACCTGCATTGTCTTTTAAATGATCACTTACTTTTACATAGATATTCACTGCGCGAATACCTACTGCATAAAGCTCTTTTACTTCCTTTACTGTCAAATCCACAGAACGTCTGAACATACCTGGCATCGAAGGAATAGCTTCTTGTACATTAGTCCCTTCTGCTATAAACATAGGGAACATAAAATCTTGTGGAGTCACGATAGTCTCTCTTACCAAACTACGAATAGACTCATTTGTTCTTAATCTTCTACCTCTTTGTAATGGAAACATAATTATTATGGTTTACGGTGAACGGTTTACAGTTTACGGCAAACAGTTTACAGTTTACGGTAAACAGTTTACAGTTAAGTGTACCCGATAATTTCTATTAAAGTTCTATTTTTACAAAAAACAATACCATAGTTTAATTTTTACTATCCATTGTTTCTCTAATTCTTTTAATCAACATAGTAAGCATCTTTTTAATACTAACAATATCGTTCTGAATTGAGTTGAAATCATTCTCATTCAAATAACCTAAGTCTTTTGATAACAATATTAAATACTCAACTTCATGTGCTGACCCCGAGGCGATATACAAATACCTAACAAGTTCCTTTTGTGTGTCTTTACCACATCCCTCAACAATATTAGTAGGAATTGACACAGTAGCTCTCCTTATTTGATCTACTAAATTATATAGTTCATAATCTGGATAACAATGTAACAACGGATACATTTTAAGCACTAATTGATGACTTAATTTCCATACGTTATAATTGCGATAATCTACCATATATTTTAAAGTATTTGGTTATAGATTTACTATTCAGCAAATCATTGATAACCAACTGCAATAAATATTCCAACATGACCAAATCTAAATGACTTAATCATTTGTTTGCACAACAATCATCTACCAAATAGTTGTGAACAGCAAATCGCTAACACCTCTACATACCTGTAAACTGTTAACTGTTTGCCGTGAACTGTAAACTATTTAACCCAATCAACAGGATTAGCTAATACCTTCAACAGTTTTTCTTCCCAACTACCATCTGCTGGATGGTGGTCATATACCCATTGTACGTGTGGTGGTAAGCTCATTAGGATAGATTCGATACGTCCATTGGTTTTTAATCCAAATAGAGTTCCTTTATCATGAACAAGGTTAAACTCTACATATCTACCTCTTCTGATTTCTTGCCATGTACGGTGTTCATCACCATAAGGGGTATCCATACGACGTTCTACGATAGGTGCATAGGCTTCTAAGAAGCTATTTCCCACTTCGGTTACGAAGTCATACCACTGTTGCATAGACATTTCTTCTGTTGCTTCTAAGCGGTCAAAGAATAATCCTCCGATACCACGTGCTTCATCTCTATGCGCATTCCAGAAATATTCGTCACATTGCTTTTTATATAATGGATAAAATGCTGGATTATGTTTATCACAAGCTGTCTTACATACAGTATGGAAATGCGTAGCATCCTCATCGAATAAGTAGTATGGTGTTAGGTCTTGTCCTCCACCAAACCAAGAACGCACTACTGTACCTTCTTTGTCATACATTTCGAAATAACGCCAGTTGGCATGTACAGTAGGTACCATAGGACTCTTTGGGTGAATCACTAACGATAATCCACAAGCGAAGAAATCTACATCACCTACATTAAAGTACTTTTGCATCGCTACTGGCAACGGTCCATGTACAGCAGAGATATTCACTCCTCCTTTTTCGAATACTGCACCATTCTCGATTACACGTGTGCGACCTCCACCACCTTCAGGACGTTCCCAAAGGTCTTCTTGGAATTTTGCTTTTCCATCTATATCTTCAAGTCCTTTTGTAATGGTATCTTGAAGTTGTTGTATATATTGATAAAATTGTTCTTTCATATTCAAATAGTGCCAATCCTACAGCAGTAGGACACTTTATAATTACAAGAATTGATACGCAGAAAATCCCCTTATGCTTTCATTATTACCACTAAATTACATAAGGTAGATACGCTAAGTTGTAGCATGAACTATGAACTGTTACAAACTACTAATCTTAGTCATAATTGCAAATGAAAATGCTTTACTCTCGTCTTGTATAAATTGATAGACAGCTTTTGCTTTTGCTTTTAACAAAGGCTCTTGAGAAGACCATTTCACTAAAACATCTCCAAATTGTTCCATATACTCCCAAGAAAAATGGAAACGCAACAAATGAGGTGCCAATTCACCATTCGCCATAACAAGCATAGACTCATAACTAAGTCCTACTTTTTTCAATTCTTCATCTAAATCCCCAATCAACTTTTTGTCTTCAGGTACAAACCCTATGGAAGATAACTTCTGTACAATAGACTCTATTCGTCTATCTTCTTCGCTTTTGGTTCCTTTGTTTAACATAGGTCAAATGATATAGTAAAACAAAAAAGCCTACGGCATACTACGGCAGGCTTTTCTGTCAATATTTTACTTGTGTTCGTATTCTTTTACCGCTTCGATAAACGCTTTTGCGTGATCTACTGGGATATGAGGTAAGATACCGTGACCTAAGTTTACGATATACTTATCTTTTCCGAATGCATCGATCATCTCGTGTACCATCTTTTTAATAGTAGGAATTGGCGACATTAGACGGCTTGGATCAAAGTTACCTTGTAATGTGATATCCCCTCCTGTGAATAAACGAGCGTTCTGTGGGCTACAAGTCCAATCTACTCCTAATGCAGACGCTTTTGACTTCGCCATCTCAGGTAATGCAAACCAACATCCTTTTCCAAATACAATAACTGGAGTGATATCCGCTAATGCTTCTACTATTTGGTTAATATACTGCCAAGAGAACTCTTGATAATCTACTGGAGATAACATTCCTCCCCATGAGTCGAATATTTGTACAGCATTTACACCTGCTTTTACCTTTTCTTTAAGGTATAAAATAGTTGTATCAGTAATCTTTTGTAATAACGTATGAGCAGCTACTGGGTCAGAAAAGCACATTCCCTTCGCTAAGTCAAAGCTCTTAGAACCTTTTCCTTCTACTGCATAACAAAAGATAGTCCAAGGTGAACCAGCGAATCCAATCAATGGTACCTCATCGTTTAACATCTCTTTCGTTACTTTAATAGCATCCATTACATATCCTAATGTCTCTTCGATATTAGGTACGATAACTTGCTCTACATCTTTAGCAGAACGGATAGGATTAGGTACCCATGGTCCTACTCCAGGTCTCATCTCTACATCAATGTTCATCGCTTGTGGTACGACTAAAATATCTGAGAATAAAATAGCAGCATCTGGTTTTACAATACGAATCGGTTGTACTGTAATCTCAGCTGCGATTTCTGGCATTCTACAACGTGTAAAAAAATCATACTTATCTCTTAATTCACGAAACTCTGGTAAGTATCTACCTGCTTGACGCATCATCCATACAGGTGGTCTCTCTACTGTTTCACCTTTTAACGCTCTTAAGAATAAATCATTTTTAATCATTTCTATTCGATTTTAATACGTCAATTTTTAGCTGACTCTATTTATAATAATCCACACAAGCTTGTAATGTAGCCTCCACTGTAGGTTGCTTCGCGATTACAATATTCTGTGTAACTCCTTTTAATGGTTCTGCGGTCGTATCTCCTATACAGAAGCACACTTCTGTCGTGATGCTGTTCTGCTGAAGATAACTCTCTATCGCTGAAGGACTGTAAAAGCACAATCCATCAATTTTATGTTCATTCTTTAATGGATTAAGCACAGTCTGATATACTGTAAACTCATTAAAGACTACACCATTCACCCTAAAAGCATCCGGCAATAAATCTCTTCTGATACTTCCACTAAAGAATGTTATCGTATTGTCTGTATAATTCTGAACAATGATAGGAGCTAATTCCTTTGCATAATGTGCCCAAGCCTTAACTTCCCAACCATTCTCCTCCAACAATTCCTTTGTTTTTATCCCCACACATAGAGCAGGTTTCTTATTCAGAACTTCTCTATATCCTTGACTAATCACACTCTTTACTGCATTCTGACTCGTAAAAAGCACATACTCATTCACCTTACTGAGATCAAAAGTTAAGTGTTCAGTTGAGATATAGTCCTCTTGTAATAACTTCACCCCTTGTATATCTAAAGCTTCAAGTGTTGTCACTTGAATTTTACGAGTAGATAAAATGGTTGGAATAAAAGACATTCTATTTTTTTAATTGTTGACGTAATTCTTCCATTAGCTTATTGGCTCCCCCTTCTAACAATTCTTTAGCTGCAAAGAAACCGAGCTTTTTCCATTCTTGAATAGGAACTACCTTACTAACTTCAAACTTCTCTTTGCCATCTAATGAAAACAATGCACCAATAAATTGAATTGTGTCATCGTGTTCATTATACATAGCGTGAGCCCCAATTGGCGCTGTACAACCTCCCTCAAGAGTTCTAAGAAACTGGCGCTCAATATGTGTAGTCATCT
This sequence comes from Myroides sp. LoEW2-1, assembly GCF_009767705.1. NCBI lineage: Bacteria > Pseudomonadati > Bacteroidota > Flavobacteriia > Flavobacteriales > Flavobacteriaceae > Myroides > Myroides sp. LoEW2-1. Next base: position 7,381 of record NZ_WSPP01000089.1, read on the forward strand.
CTGTTTCATAATCATTCAAATGATGCAAAGCATCTAAAACAAAATTGTCATCTGCCATTGCTACTACAAGCATTGCTCCTTGAGCTGGAGCAGGAATCATCCAATCTAAATTGATAAAGTTCTTAGGTTTCTTTGCTATGCGATCTAAACCAGCTGAAGCGAAAACAGCAGCGTTCCAATCGTTATCTTGTAGCTTTTGCATACGGGTATTTACGTTTCCTCTTAGGTCGACAATCGTATGCTTAGGAAACTTGTGTAACCATTGCGCTTTACGTCTTAAACTTCCCGTGGCAATAGTTGCCCCTTTTTCAGGATCTAAGAAATCAGTATTGCCTTTGTGTAGTAGAATATCAACAGAGTTAGCGCGTTTCAGTACTGCTGCTTGCACGATACCTTGTGGCAACATAGTCGGCACATCTTTCATCGAATGAACTGCAATGTCAATTTCTTTATTAATCATCGCTACATCCAAAGTCTTTGTAAAGATGCCGGTGATTCCCATTTCATACAAAGGCTTATCTAAAACTAAATCACCTGTAGACTTTACGGGAACTAACTTAGTTTTATAACCCAATTTTTGAAGTTCACCTTCAACTTTTTTTGCTTGCCATAAAGCCAGTTCACTATCGCGTGTACCGATTCTAATAACTCTATTCATTATGATTTGTTTCTAATTGAAATACTTTCTCTATCCATTCAATACTCTGATCAACCACTGTGTCCTCATGACGAAGATGATTAGCGAATTGAGTAGTGATTTTTTGGATGATGCGCATACTTATAATTTCTGCTTGCTCTTGATCAAAGCCATCATACTTTTTGCGGTGATAATCTAACTCACCGTCTTTTATTTGCTCTAACTTAGATTTTAGTGCATGTATAGTAGGTGCAAATTTTCTCATTTTCGTCCAAGCAATAAACTCATTCATTATTTCTTCAATGATTTCCTCTGCTTGTGGAATAAACTGTCTTCTGCGTTCAAGTGTAATGTCAGTCATTTGAGATAAGTAATCCAGGTGGATTAACTCCACATTCCCCAATTCCTTTACATTCTCATTCACATTTTTTGGAATAGATAGATCCAATATCACCAAAGGTTTATTTAAACTCAACAACTGCTTATCTACAGTAGGATTCTGTGCTCCCGTAGCAACAATGAGAACATCTGCTTTTCGAATTTCAGATTGTAGATCTGCGTAATCTTTGACAATTAGATTAAACTTCCCTGCAACTTCTAAAGCTTTCTCCTTTGTTCTATTGATTAAAGTGATATGGTCATTCTGTGTATGCTTTACTAAGTTCTCACAAGTGTTACGCCCAATCTTTCCAGTTCCAAACAACAGTATATTCTTGTTAGAAATATCTTGGACATTATCCATAATATATTGAACAGAAGCAAATGATACTGAGGTAGCCCCAGAACTCAATTCTGTTTCATTCTTAATACGCTTACTTGCTTGTATTACAGCATTAACTAAACGTTCGAAGTAATTAGTTGTTAAGCCTTTCGCTTTTGACAAGTAGAACCCTGCCTTAATCTGTGCAATAATCTCGAAGTCACCCAATATTTGACTATCTAAACCAGTACCTACGCGAAATAAATGGTCTATAGCCTCTCTATTCTTATAAACATAAGCGACATTGCGAAAATCGTCTACAGTACCATTACTATTATCACACAACAACTGTATTAACTCAAAAGGGTGCTGAGCAAAACCGTAAATCTCTGTTCTATTACAAGTAGAGATAACAATTAAACTCTCAATACCGCTTCTTTTCGCCTGCTCTAATAGATTGTCTTTGGCTTCGTCATTTAAGCTAAACTTACCTCTCATTTCGGCATCTGCTTTCTTATAACTTAAACCTACAGTATAAAATGTAGACGACTTAGCCTTATCTATTCTTTCCATATTGCACTATTATTTCAAAAAAGTATACAAATTTAAAACTAAAGAATCGACAAAAGTAACGCTGTAGGGACTATTTATATCGCTCGAGGAAAAAGTTAAAAAAAATAACCATATTTAATTATTATACAGTACATTTGCAGTAATAGCAAGGCTTAACAAAGCCTTTATGTAGAATCATTCTAAATAAAAAATACAACTAAAAGTTTTTTTGATTGTCATAAAAATATCGCTATGAGTCCTATTGAAGAAATAAATATTGATTCACAATTTTCAATTTTAAGAATTGAAAATACAAATAATGAAACTATTCGTTTTGAGAAAGAAATGGGTACTGATATGATTCAATTTTACTTTTGCCTAAAAGGATCTGGTAAATTTGTATTCAATCAAGGCGCATACGCTTTAGGATTAGCAGAGGATAAATCACTATTGCTTTACAACCCTCAAAAACAACTTCCTATACACTTAGAGATAAACCCAAACACTTGGTTTATTGGCGTGTTAATTTCAATCAAGAAATTTCACGCATTGTTTTCTTCTGAAGCAGAGTTTATAGGATTCTTAAAAGGAGATAACATCAATAAAAAGTATTATCACGAAGATCAGACTTCTCCTTCTATGGCCATAGTATTGAACCAGATGTTCAACAACTATATGAATCAATCTATAAAAAACCTTTACTATACAGGTAAAACGTACGAATTACTAAGTCTACTCTTTCATCAAACAGAAGATAAGACTTTAGAGAACTGCCCCTTCCTATCAGATGAAGACGATGTAGTAAAAATTCGAAAAGCAAAAGAAATAATAATAGCGCGAATGACTGAACCACCTACACTGCAAGAACTTGCAGACACAGTAGGTATAAACATAAAAAAACTAAAATTAGGCTTTAAGCAAATCTACGGAGACTCTGTTTTCAGTTTCTTATTTGACTACAAAATGGAATATGCTCGAAAACTTTTAGAGAACGGTAATTACAATGTAAACGAAGTTGGATTGAAAGTTGGCTATAGCTCAGCGAGTCACTTTATCTCTGCTTTCAAAAAGAAATTTGGCACTACTCCCAAAAAATACTTAATGTCTATCAACACAAACAATTAAACAATGAAAGGTATATTATTAGTAAACTTAGGGTCACCTAAATCTCCAACAGCTAAAGATGTAAAACCATACTTAGATGAATTCTTAATGGACAAACGCGTAATAGACATGCCATACATTCTACGCGCTTTTTTAGTGAAAGGTATCATACTTAATACAAGACCTAAGAAATCAGCTGAAGCCTATCAAAAAATATGGTGGCCTGAAGGATCTCCCTTAATAGTAATATCGCAAAGACAACACAAAAAGGTACAAGAAAAAGTAGATATTCCAGTTGCATTAGCAATGCGCTACGGAGAACCTTCTATCAAAACAGGTATACAAGAACTCAAAAACAAAGGTGTCAACGATATCTTAATGATTCCACTATACCCACAGTTTGCAATGGCCACAACCGAGACTATTGATGTATTGGCTGCTGAAATCATAAAGAAACACTTCCCTGATATCAACTTAACTAGTTTCCCTGCTTTCTACAAACGAAAAGAGTATACTGAAGCACTTGCTGCATCAATCAAAGGACACTTGGAAGGATTTGACTATGATCATATTCTATTTTCATATCACGGTGTACCCGAAAGGCACATTAGAAAATCTGATGTTACCAAAAGTCACTGTAAAATGGACGGACAATGTTGTTCTACTGCGTCAAAAGCTCACGAGTTTTGCTACAGACACCAATGTCTAGAAACTACAAGACAGGTAACGGAACTACTTGGAATACCACAAGAAAAACACAGCTCTTCGTTCCAATCGAGATTAGGTCCAGACAAATGGTTGCAACCTCCAACAGATGCTACAGTAAATGGATTAGCTGAAAAAGGTATCAAAAAGCTTGCTGTTGTAACACCTGCTTTCGTAGCAGACTGTTTAGAGACATTAGAAGAAATAGGCATGGAAGCACATCATGAGTTTTTGCAACACGGAGGAGAGGAATTTAGAACAATCCCTTGTTTAAATGACGATGAAATGTGGATAGATGCAATGGTTACCTGGATAAACGAATGGAAATCTAAATAATTATGTTTTACTTTTACTTAAAAGCACTACACATCATCTTCGTTGTATGTTGGTTTGCAGGCTTGTTCTACATCGTACGCTTATTTGTATACTATGCTGAAACAAAGGATATGCCTGAACTACAATCCAGCATCTTACGTGAGCAATATACAATTATGACCAACAGGCTGTGGAATATTATTACATGGCCTGCTGCCATATTAGCAACCATTTTTGGCGCTTGGATGCTTGTCGAACAACCATTTTGGCTACAACAACCTTGGATGCACGTCAAACTACTATTTGTAGCTCTGCTATTTGTATACCACTACACCTGCCACCTATTTGTCAAACAGATAAACGACAGAACTTTAACTAAGACTTCCTCTTTTTTCAGAATATGGAATGAAGGAGCAACAATAATTCTATTTTCTGTAGTTTTTTTAGTAATTTTAAAAAGCGCAGTAAATTGGATATTTGGAGTAGTGGGAATTGTAGGATTGTCAATTCTCTTAATGTTGGGCATAAAACTCTATAAACGAATAAGAGAACACAAAAACAACTAATGAAAGATGAGTTTCTTTTAAAGAATTTTTCCTTAAGAAATAGAATATTTTTTTCACTTATTTTCTTGAGTATCATTTCTTCTGTATTGATATCTGCAGTATCAGTTTATCAATTCAGAGAGGAAGCTCGTAATTATCACCAATATAGATTAGAGCGAAAGGAATTAGCGATTAATGAAAATATAAACTATATCCTAACAACCACAAGTTACCCTGTAACAACGGAGAACCTTGCTCTGATCTTTAAAGACAAAATACACGAACTCGCAGCAATACACGATACAGAGATTAATATCCATGACTTAAGTGGGAATATGATCATATCTTCCAGGGGAAATTTTTCTGTAGACAACATCTCCAATACGCTATCACCAATAGTCCTAAGAACGATACAACTATCACATAACAAAAGATTTGTAGACATACAAGATCTCGATAAAAGCCGCATTAGAATTGCCTATAGCTTCTTAAAAGACAATAAATTCAAACCGCTGGGAATTTTAAAGATCCCTTATGAAGAAAAGACTGAATTTTACGAAAATGAAATACAAAATTTCATGGTAAAGTTTGGTCAAGTCTACGTTATCATGCTTATTATGTCAATCGCTATTTCATACTTCCTTTCAAACTACATCATACAGAGTTTAAAAGACATCAGCATTAGAATAACAAGCACAGAACTTGGTCAGAAAAATGAGAAAATAGAGAATACTTCTACCAGCAAGGAAATCACGGCTTTAATAAACGCCTACAACGACATGGTCGACAAGCTCGAGGACAGTTACCACAAGCTCGCTCAAACCGAAAGAGAACAAGCTTGGAGAGAAATGGCTAAACAAGTAGCGCATGAGATTAAAAACCCATTAACTCCAATGCGTCTTACAGTTCAGAGTTTTGAAAGAAAATTTGATCCACAAGATCCAGATATACGCGCTAAACTAAAAGAATTTAGCTTAGTACTTATTCAGCAGATTGACACCATGTCATCAGTAGCAACAGCTTTCTCAAGCTTTGCCTCAATGCCCGCACAAAAAGACGAAACAATCAATGTAGTCAAAACAGTTAAACTATCATTAGATATCTTTAACGAACCTTATATCACATTTACAACTACTAAAGATGAAATCATTTCGAAAATTGACCAAACACAATTAATCAGAATTATTACTAACTTAGTCAAAAATGCGATTCAGGCGATTCCAGAAGATACAGTGAAACCAAGTGTAGAAGTAAGCATTGAACAAGAAGCAAACGATGTAATTATTAAAGTTACTGACAACGGAACAGGAATATCGCAAGAAAATATCAACAAAGTCTTTGAACCAAAATTTACAACAAAAACAAGTGGTATGGGACTTGGCCTTGGTATTATAAAAAATATAGTAGAAAATTATAACGGTAGTATCACCTTCACAACCAAGACAAATATTGGGACAACTTTCACTGTGAGATTACCAATTTTAAGCAATGATAACAATTAAAATAAATATAGAATGAATTACGAAAATATTTTAATCGAAAAAGAGAATAAAATAGCCATTATAACAATAAATAGGCCTAAAAGTCTTAATGCCTTAAACAAACCAACAATAGAGGAGTTACACAGCGCTTTGAAAGCACTGGAGTTAGAGAAAGAAGTAAGAGTTATTATCTTAACTGGAAGCGGAGAAAAAGCCTTTGTTGCAGGAGCAGATATCAAGGAGTTCTCAGATTTTAATATGAGTGAAGGATCCCAATTGGCAGCTAAAGGGCAAGAGTTGCTTTTTGATTTCATACAAAATCTAAACAAACCAGTGATTGCAGCTATTAATGGTTTTGCATTAGGAGGAGGATTAGAGTTGGCAATGGCATCGCATTTCCGTATTGCATCAACAAATGCTAAAATGGGATTACCTGAAGTAACATTAGGACTAATACCAGGATATGGAGGAACACAGCGTTTGCCACAGTTAATAGGAAAAGGAAGAGCAATGGAAATGATAATGACTGCAGAAATGATTAATGCTGACAAAGCTTTAACTTATGGCTTAGTAAACCACGTAGTAGAACAAACAGAACTGCTTGACTTCACTAAAAACATCGCAAACAAAATCGCCAACAACTCAGCAACAGCAATTGGAAGAGCAATCAAATCTATCAATGCAAACTACAGAGACGGTATAAATGGTTTCCATGAAGAAATCAAGAACTTCGGTGAGTGTTTTGAAACAGAAGACTTCACAGAAGGAACAACAGCTTTTATAGAAAAGAGAAAAGCCGAGTTCAAAGGAACAATGTAACAAAATAAAAAGGTCGAAGCTTAATAAACTTCGACCTTTTTAATTATAAATATAAAATGGATATTTCTAACAGATAAAACTCCTAAAAGTTTTGTTGGCCTACTAGGACTCGAACCTAGAACGACTGAACCAAAATCAGCTGTGTTACCATTACACCATAGGCCAATACCTTTTGCATTCTAAAGCAGAACTGCTTCTGTATTGCGGTTGCAAATGTAGTATATGTTTAACAACATTCCAAAATATTTTTGAGGTTTTGTATAGCATAAAAACTAACAAACTCATTATCAATACTGATGTAAATAAAATTTAACATTTAGTAAACAAAAACTTCTGGAACATAAAAAAAGCCCTCTATAAAAGAGGGCTTCGTTGGCCTACTAGGACTCGAACCTAGAACGACTGAACCAAAATCAGCTGTGTTACCATTACACCATAGGCCAATACCTATTTTCGCATTCTAAAGCAGTACTGCCTCTGTATTGCGGTTGCAAATGTACTACATTTTTTATATTCACCAAATTTTTAGTTCAAAAAAATTAATTTTTTCTAATTCAAGTAAAAGACACAAAAAAAATCTTTTCTTTGTAAGTATAATATCTTAAATATTCAAGCAACTACACTTATGTTAACATTCAATTACAAAAAGTGGAATATCATAGGAGGATGGATATGCTTCCTTATCGCTTTAATTACGTACACTTTAACAGTCGAACCTACAGTAAGCTTTTGGGATCCGGGAGAGTATATAGCAACTTCAGCTAAATTACAAGTAGGACACCCTCCAGGAGCTCCAGGTTATCAAATGTTAGGAGCATTCTTTTCCCTTTTTGCAACTTCACCAGATAAAGTTGCCTTAATGGTAAATATGGTTGCTGTACTATCAAGTGCATTTACAATCTTATTCATGTATTGGAGTAGCACTAACTTAATTAAGAAAATAGTAGAAAAAACATCTGAATGGAATACAAGCAATGCATTCGTGGTACTTGGGAGTGCTGCAGTAGGATCACTTGCTTTTACCTTTTCAGACAGCTTTTGGTTTAGTGCCGTTGAAGCAGAGGTATATGCATCTGCCATGTTTTTAATTTCTCTACTACTCTACCTTGGTTTGAGATGGTACGATGATTTAGACAAAGAAAATGGTGATCGATGGCTTTTACTTATTGCCTTAGTAGCTGGATCTTCTTTTGGAGTACACTTAATGGCCTTATTGACAATTCCATCTATTGTGTTATTGTATTACTTTAAACAATATCAAAAAATCACTATTAAAAACTTTATAATTGGAAATATAGCTGCAGTTGCGATATTATTCTTCTTATTTGCATTCTTATTTCCAAAGCTGCTTGCCCTTTTTGGTAAGACAGAAATCTTCATGGTTAATTCAATGGGATTGCCATTTAACAGTGGTACAATTATAGCTTTCTTACTAATTGTCGCATTTTTTGTTATCACATTGAAGTATACCAAAAAGCACAATTATGTAAAAGCGAACACTATAATATTAGCACTTCTTTTTGTATGTATTGGATTGACGTCATGGATTATGTTACCTATTCGAGCGAACGCAAAAGTGGTAATCAATGAAAACACGCCATCAGATGCTGCAGAGCTCCTTGCCTATTACCAACGTGAACAGTATGGTGACGAAAGTATCTATTACGATTCTTATTTTACAAAGAAATATGTTGGCTTAGATGAAAATAATCCCTGGAAAGATGAAAATCCAAACTACGAAAGAGATTATAAAACTGGTAAATACATTATAGTTAATGAATGGCAAAATGCTGGTCAAAACTATAATAGCACACACAAAGGCTTTTTACCAAGACTGTGGAGTACAGATCGAAATCACCGCATCAATTATATGCGTTACACTAAACCACTGAGCTTTGAGGTTAAACCAGAAGTAATCAGTGCGATGGCACAGTACCCACAATTACAACAAGTAGTTCAAATTTCGAAAAGTGTACAAGAAGCAATCGATAAAGGAGAAATCGGTATCGAAGGTTTAGATAAATTTTTAGATCAATACGGACAATATCTTGATATCGAAGTTCCGAGTTTTGGTAGCAATATGTCCTATATGTTCGAGTATCAGTTTGGCTATATGTTTTGGAGATACCTGATGTGGAATTTCGTAGGACGTCAAGATGATATTCAAGGTCAAGGAGAAGCTCTTCACGGTAATTGGATTAGTGGAATCAAGCCTTTAGATGCTTTGAGATTAGGTAACCAAGACGAACTAACTCCAGATAGCTTAAATAACAAAGGAAGAAATACATACTTTTTCTTGCCGTTTATCTTTGCATTAATAGGAATAGTATTCCACTACCGAAAAGACCCTAAAATGTTTTGGGTATTACTTGTGTTGTTCCTATTTACAAGTTTTGCATTAAAGATATTCCTAAACGAAAGACCTTTTGAACCACGTGAAAGAGATTACGCAGTTGTACCTGCCTTTTACGTTTTTGCAATGTGGATAAGTTTTGGAGTATATAGTATCTACGAGGGAATTAAGAAATACGCTTCGCCAAAGGTTGTTGGACCAGCAATAGTAGGACTATCATTATTAGCCGCACCAGTACTAATGGCTTCACAAAACTGGGATGATCACGATCGATCAGACCGATATACAGCATTGGCAAATGCAAAGGCGTACTTAGACTCATGTGATAAAAACGCCATCTTATTTACCATTGGTGATAACGACACATTTCCCCTTTGGTATTTACAAGAAATAGAAGGTTATAGAACTGATGTGCGCGTTGTATGTACAAGCTTACTACCGCTTGACTGGTACATTGACCAAATGAAAGCAAAAGCATATGACTCTGAGCCATTGCCAATCAAGTTTACCCATGATCAATATGTTGGTAATAAAAGAGATGCATTAATCATACAACCTATGGTACAAGAAAGATTAGATATTAATCTTTTTATGAGCTTCGCCCGATCAGACGACAAACGATTACAGACTAAATCAGAGGCAGGAACAACGTTGTACTTATTGCCTACAAACAAGATAAGTATCCCTGTTGATAAAGATATCATCAAGAAAAACAATATTGTTTCACCTTATTTAATGGATCAAGTTGTAGACTCATTAGAAGTAAACATCTCTGAACAAGCAATCTACAAGCACCGATTAATTATGCTTGATATCATTGCAAATAACAATTGGGAAAGACCTGTTTATTTCTCAGGAGGAAGTTTTAATGATGATGATTTCGTTTGGATGAAGAACTACTTACAACTTCAAGGTTTAATATACAAACTTGTCCCAATTAAAACTTCAACAGAAAGTGGTCATCCATTAGACTTAGGAGGAATCGATGCAGATAGAATGTACACTAATGTCAAGTCTTGGTACTGGGGAAATATGGGAAGTGACAAAATATACCATGACCCACAAACAAGAAGAAACGCACTTAGTTATAGAATTAACCTTGCTCGTTTAATGGAACAGCTGTTAATTGAAAACAAAGAAGACAAAGCAAAAGAAATAATTGATATTGCTATGGAAAATATGCCTATAGAATACTATGGCTATTACCAGTTAGTTCAGCCGTTTGTTGAAGGTTATTACAAAGTTGGCGAAAAAGAAAAAGCGAGAGAAATGACAACAGTACTCGCACAGAAATCAAAAGAGCAATTGAACTATTTCAATAGTTTGAAAATAGACGAAATAAACTACTATCAATCAGAGATTGTAGAACAGATAGAGATCTGGAGACAACTTGTCTTGATAGCAGAAGAAGAAGATCCTTCATTCTATGCCAAATTGAAAGAAGAATTCAATGAATACAATGCTAAGTTTCCGCAGTTTAGAAGACATGGACTATAGTAAATAAGTTAACAAAAGGCGATAGTAAATACACTATCGCCTTTTTCTTTATACCTTTGCACATTAATTAATTAAATGTATACAATGATCGAGAATAAAAATCAATCACGAACAAGTTTAGAACAATTAGGCGAGTTTGGTTTAATAGAACATCTTACAAAGGACTTCCCTATCCAGCAAGAATCCACGATCAAATCAGTAGGTGATGATGCTGCTGTTTTATCTTTTGAGAAAGAAAAAGTAGTTGTATCTACAGACTTATTGATAGAAGGCGTACATTTTGACTTAGCTTATGCTCCCTTAAAACACTTAGGATACAAGGCTGTAGTTGTAAATATATCAGATATTTGCGCTATGAATGCTGTTCCGACGCAAATAACGGTTTCTATAGCAGTATCTAACCGTTTCCCATTAGAAGCGTTAGAAGAATTATACGAAGGAATTAAACTGGCATGTAATTACTACAAGGTAGATTTAGTTGGAGGTGACACAACTTCTTCTCAAACAGGACTAATAATCAGTATTACGGCAATAGGTAAAGCAAATGAAGACGAGATTATCTATAGAAGTGGTGCTGGAGATAACAACCTGTTAGTTGTATCGGGAGATATCGGAGGAGCATATATGGGATTGCAAGTTTTAGAAAGAGAAAAACAAGTATTCTTAGTCAACCCAAATAGTCAACCAGATTTATCGATGTATGATTACATCATAGAAAGGCAGCTTAAACCCGAAGCGAGAACTGACATAAGACAATTACTAAAAGACTTAGACGTTCACCCAACTTCAATGATTGATATATCAGATGGTTTATCTTCTGAAATCTTTCACCTGTGCAAACAGTCCAAAGTAGGATGCAATTTATATGAAGATAAGCTACCTCTTGATCCTCAATTTATAAATACATGCGAAGAATTCAACATTGATTCTACCACAATGGCTATAAATGGAGGAGAAGATTACGAACTTCTTTTTACTATCAAAATGGAAGATTTTGAAAAAGTAAAAGCGAATCCCAATCTAACGATAATTGGACACACAACGCAAGAGAGCGAAGGGTTACATTTAATCACAAGAGCAAATACAAAAATTCCTTTAAAAGCAAGAGGATGGAATCCTTTAGCAAATAATGAAGAAGAATAAAACACAAAGAGGTTATTTTCAAAGCGAAAGTAACCTCTTTGCATATCCCCCAGTTCAAACTTCTTTATCCCGCAAAACCAAGCGTGTTGCTCAATTCCAGAATACTCAAGCACCAATTGGCTTATAACCTAATAAGCCATAGCTCATTTTCACCAACAATCTCCATATCATTACTTACCTGCTTTCTAATTGTGAAACAGTAACAAATACACCTAAAATACCTTATAAAAAAACAAACAAAAAGTTTGAACGTTTAGACAAAGGAAACAAATCGATGAACGTCATATAGACTCACCACAAGAGCCAATTACCAAACTGCAGCAGACTTTACAAACATATATTTCAATACTCAGAGAACAGAGCTCTCTCCTACTAATACTGTTTTAACTTACATATCACCACTTTGGACTTTAATACTTCATTAGCCTAATAAATGTCAAAAACTGCTACTGATACAAAGAACTTCTCCTTTGAAAGCACTAACAAAGTACCTTTATACTCTTTTGTGCAAAAACAAATCTTTTTTCATACATACTATTCACTAAATAAAGTAAAAACTACCCACCTACACCCAAATGCAGTTCTTTCACGGTGCCTTTTTAATCATCATAAATAAGTCAAAATGCGAACAAAAAGCAATATATCAAACTAAAGAGGTCTAAAGATTAAATTTTCAACAAATATTATTTATATATCGCACATTTATTTATATTTACAAATACCAAAAACTATAAAATAACAATGAATAAAACGTATCAACTAAAAGTAGGTGGTGATGCTGTTTTTGAAAGTGAGAATTTATTACATACAAACATCAATTCCGCAAAAACAGGGATAGACTCATATCATGTCTTAAAGGACAATACTTCGTATGAGGCAAAACTTCTATCTAAAGATTTTAATACTAAAAACTACATTGTTTCAGTAAATGGCAATACATACACTGTAAACATTCAAACCGATTTAGACAATCTAATCAACAAGCTTGGTTTCGCATTGAATTCGACTAAACAAGTCAATTCAATAAAAGCACCTATGCCTGGGCTTATCTTAGACATAGTAGTAGCGGTTGGCCAGGAAGTACAGGAGAATGACAATTTACTCATTCTTGAAGCCATGAAAATGGAAAACAACCTAACTTCTCCAAGAGCTGGAAAAATCAAGGCTATTAACGTTAGCAAAGGAGCTACTGTTGATAAGGGATTAGTATTAATTGAATTTGAGTAGAAATGAATAAAATCTTAGTCGCAAACCGCGGAGAAATAGCTGTGCGCATCATGAAGACAGCAAAGAAGATGGGAATACAAACAGTAGCTGTATACTCAACTGCTGATAGAAATGCACCACACGTTAGAATGGCTGATGAAGCTGTATGTATAGGGGAAGCTCCTTCAAACCAATCTTACCTATTAGGAGATAAAATCTTAGAAGTCGCTAAATCACTAAATGTTGATGGAATACATCCTGGATATGGGTTTTTAAGTGAAAACGCTAACTTTGCTATTGCCTGTGACAAAGCAGGAATAACATTTATAGGCCCTGAATCACATTCCATAGAACTTATGGGAAGCAAATTAGCGGCAAAAGAAACAGTAAAAGCATATGGAATCCCAATGGTTCCAGGATTAGATGAAGCCATTACAGACCTTGATAAAGCAAAAGCTTTTGCTAAACAAATTGGATTCCCTATCCTAATAAAAGCTTCTGCTGGAGGAGGTGGAAAAGGAATGCGCATCGTCGAAAATGAAAGCGAATTTGAATCTCAAATGAATCGCGCAATATCTGAAGCAACAAATGCCTTCGGAGACGGATCTGTTTTCATAGAAAAGTACATCGGATCTCCTCGTCATATAGAAATACAAGTACTTGCAGATAAACACGGAAATATTGTTCACTTATATGAAAGAGAATGCAGTATCCAAAGACGCCATCAAAAAGTAATTGAAGAAGCACCTTCTGCTGTACTGACACCTGAGGTTCGTAAAGCAATGGGAGAAGCAGCTATAAAAGTTGCTCAATCGTGCAATTACATCGGAGCAGGAACGGTAGAATTCCTAATTGATGAAAACCTAAATTTCTATTTTTTAGAAATGAACACCCGCTTGCAAGTTGAGCATCCTGTTTCTGAGCTAATTACAGGATTAGATTTAGTAGAAATGCAAATTAGAGTTGCGAGAGGTGAAGTACTTCCTTTTACACAAGAAGACTTAGAAATTAAAGGTCACGCATTAGAGCTAAGAATCTATGCAGAAGATCCTGTAAATGACTTCTTACCAAGTGTAGGTCACTTAGAACAATATCAATTGCCTGTAGGCCCTGGTATTCGAGTTGACAATGGAATAGATGAGGGAATGGAAGTGCCAATATACTATGATCCTATGCTTACCAAGCTAATCACTTTTGGAAAGACACGTGAAGAAGCGATTGAGATCATGTTAAATGCAATCAAGCAATTCAAAGTAAAAGGCATTCAGACCACACTCCCATTTGGTCAATTTGTATTTGAACACCCAGCATTTAGATCTGCGAATTTTGATACAAACTTTGTAAAGAAATATTACAAAGCAGACATTATACAACAACAGTATAAAAATGAAGAAGAAGTTGCTGCTTATATAGCATTACAACAATACTTGGAAGATCAAAAACTATTACGCCTACCAAACTAATTCTACCATGAATCAAAAAACATTAAAATTACAAGATATAAAAGCCCAAGCTAAACTTGGCGGAGGGCAAAAAAGAATAGACACACAGCATAGTAAAGGCAAACTTACAGCAAGAGAGCGCATTGAGTATTTATTAGATGAAGGTTCATTTGAAGAAATAGGAATGCTGGTAACGCACCGTACAACAGACTTTGGAATGGATAAAGAAATTTACTATGGCGATGGTGTTGTTACAGGCTATGGAACGATTAACGGTCGTTTAGTGTACATTTTCGCACAAGATTTTACTGTCTTTGGTGGTGCACTTTCAGAAACACATGCCGAAAAGATATGTAAAGTCATGGACTTAGCTGTCAAAATGGGAGCTCCAATGATTGGTCTTAATGATTCAGGAGGAGCGCGTATACAAGAAGGCGTACGTTCTCTTGGAGGATATGCAGATATTTTTCATCGCAACGTTAAAGCTTCTGGAGTCATTCCACAAATATCCGCTATCATGGGACCTTGTGCTGGTGGAGCAGTATACTCACCAGCGATTACAGATTTTACCATGATGGTTGAGGGATCAAGTTATATGTTTGTCACAGGTCCGAATGTAGTAAAAACTGTGACAAATGAAGAAGTAACCTCTGAAGAATTAGGAGGAGCCAGTACTCATTCAACAAAATCAGGAGTTGCACATACAACCTCAGCTAATGACATTGCTTGCCTTGAAGACATCAAAAGGATCTTATCCTATATGCCTCAAAACAATCAAGAAAAACCATACGACGTACCGTATAAAATAACTGAGGAATATAGATTTGACTTAGATAATATAGTACCTGAAAGTGCTAATAAACCATATGACATGAAAGATGTCATTCATCAGATCATCGATGAAGATACGTTTTTTGAGATTCACAAAGATTATGCTGAAAACATCGTGGTTGGCTTTGCCAGATTAGGAGGAAAAAGTATTGGTATAGTTGCAAACAACCCAATGTTCTTAGCTGGATGTCTTGATGTAAATAGCTCTATTAAAGCAGCGAGATTTACGCGTTTCTGTGATTCCTTTAATATTCCTCTATTAGTATTAGTGGACGTACCAGGCTTTTTGCCAGGGACAGATCAAGAGTGGAATGGCATCATTGTACATGGAGCAAAACTACTATATGCACTAAGCGAAGCTACCGTACCAAAGGTAACACTCATTACGCGTAAAGCTTACGGAGGTGCTTATGATGTGATGAACTCAAAACACATCGGAGCAGATATGAACTTTGCATGGCCAAATGCTGAAATCGCAGTTATGGGAGCAAAAGGAGCGAGCGAGATAATCTTCAAAAAAGAAATCTCTGAAGCAGCAGATCCTGCAGCTAAATTAGCTGAGAAAGAGGCAGAATATGCTGACAAATTCGCAACACCATACAGAGCAGCACAACGTGGTTTTATCGATGAAGTAATTCTACCTAATGAATCGCGACGCAAACTATTGAAAGCTTTTGCCATGTTAGAAAATAAACAAGTAGAGCTACCCAATAGAAAACACGGGAACATACCCTTATAAATAAAACAAAAAACATCAGGTTAAGCCTGATGTTTTTTGTTTATACTATCTTCAATTGCCATATTATCTGCAAAAGCAATTATCACTACAATACTTTACGTAGATTAAAACCACTTTTTCCTCAACACATTAGAGCCGAGAAATCATATTTCTTAAAAAAAAGAAGATACATGACAACTATCATTAAATATTAATTTGATTTTTAAGAATTTTACACCAATTAATTTCTTAAAAAAAGTTATAAAGAAGTAAAAATAAATGATTTTTACACTTATTAATTAAAATAGGATATTATATTTGTAAACTTTTTAAAAATATCAAGGCTCGCAATAGAGCATAATATTTTTCTTTTAAAAATTTAAAATAGCAGAACTATGATTTATAACGAAACAAGAAAAAATCCTCTATTGAGTATTTTCGCCTTACTTTTATCCATAGGATCAATAATGTTATTTATTTATCCAGAGACAATCGCTTATGCAAAAGTCATAGGTCCATTGTTCTTTTTTATTGGGTTAGTACTGAGTGTGGTTAGTTTAAAACAATCGAGTAAGGTAATGGCTTATCTAAGTTTCTTCTGCTTATTTATTATGTTAAGTATGGTTACTAAATCAGTTGTAACCATCTATTCTCCTGTAGATGAAGCAATAGAACATATTGCCAATATCAAATAATTACTTTTATCGTGTAATCACCCAAAGAGAGAAATACAATATATTTCTCTTTTTTTATTTAAAAAACCTATAGTTGCCTATTCCCTTTTAGTACCTTTATAGCACAACAACTAAAGAAAATCATCATGCGAGATATAAGCGAACTCATCAACACAGAAGAACCTGGGTGGGAGCTTGTTCAACAGTGGATTAATGAAGCTACAAGAACTATAGAAGTTTTACCAGTTATTTCAAAACAACAGGCTGAACAAGTACTACTGGATACTCAAGTGAGCACCCGCTCACCTATGGGAGCTATAATCTATGAAACTGGAGGAATACTTGTTGCCAATGGATGGATACGCATCTTAGGTAGTGGGTCAGAAAAACTAACTCGATCTATATCTGAATGGAACAAAAACAAGCAAAGCAATGACTTTAGTAATCAACCTGGTTTTCTGTTAGTTGCAGATGATGCAATTGGAGGATATTTTTGTATAAATGCTGGTGTATTAGGAAAAGATGTCGGCTCTATATACTATTTTGCTCCAGATAGTTTAGACTTCGAACCGTTAGAAGTAAACTATTCTCAATTGATAAACTTCTTTTTCTCTGGAAATATTGAACAGTTTTATCAAGACTTTCACTGGAAAACTGAACAAGAAGACTTGAAATCACTTTCTCCTGATGATGTTTTCAACTTTTCCCCTCCCCTGTGGACTGTTGAAGGAAAGAATCTCAATGAAAGCATTATTCGCCCAATATCTGCAGAAGAACAATACTTTTTAAACTTAGAATTGCGCACAGGATTAAATAACATACAAAATATCCCCTAAGATCATGTATAACTACAATATCATTCCTAATTACAAAACACATACAACCAAACTTGTCTTACCTGAAGAATCTGAACTTTCAACTTGTGAAAGCGAATTAAACATTCAGCTTCCTGAATGTTATACACAATTTATCTCACAATATGGGAGAGGTATTCTCGGAGGTACATATATTCGTATATACATGCCAAGCTTTGTTGCAAATAACCAAGAGGAATGGATAAAACGCATAACAGAATATTACTTCTGGGATGATGGGAAAGATGTATTGACAAAAGAAGAAGTACTAAATTCAATTTGTTTAGGAGACACTTTGGACGGTGATGAAATCATCTACTATAACAAGCAATACTTTGTCCTTCCGCGAAATGAAGATTTAATATACCCTTTGGGGAATACGCTTACCGAAGCAATCGAGTGGTTATGCAGTAGCAATATACTTACAGAAGCTTTTACAGAAAGAGATTTCGAACCTATCAACGAAGATATATAAAAGAAAATCGGAATATAGGCACTATCTCCGAAACAATCCATTTTTATTAGAATTGAATTAGAACTTAATACTTTAGTAACTTTGAATTAATACAAATTAGTACTTTAGCTCTTTCATTCGTTAATAAGTTTATAACTTTGTATTAGTAATCAATAAGGGATTCTTGTGAAAAGAAAAGTTGCACTACTGTTTATGTTAATCTTTTTGGTCTCGACAACTGAGTTTGGTCAGTTGTTGAAAGTACCACTATTGATTGAACATTACGTAGAGCATAAGACTAATAACCCCAATCTAACCATGTGGGGCTTTTTACAGATACACTATAGTGAAAGTCACAAGGAAGAAGGAGATCCTGTAGACGAAAAGCTACCTTTTGTCACGCATCACTTTGTGAGTATAATAGGTATCGTTACTCCTACTCCTGTTCTCAAGATAGAACGCATTAGATTCAATACCATCCACGACAAGATACACGCTTTCGACGAAGATGAAGTCGAGAGTAGCTACTTATCTTCTATTTGGCAACCGCCGAAATACTGTTAATACCTTATCGCCAAATTTAAGTCAATGATCTATGCAATATTGCATGGAGAAATTGTCTATTACAATCAAGCAATTTTAACGTATTAACAGACAAAAATCATGTTAAATAAAATAATTGAGTTTTCTGTAAAGAATAAACTCATCATAGGGCTATTTGTATTAGCTCTAATCGGTGTTGGTATTTACCAAACATCTAAACTGCCAATTGATGCAGTACCAGATATTACGGATAATCAAGTACAAGTAATTACCGTAGCTCCGTCGTATGGAGCAACAGATATAGAGCGTTTAGTTACCTTCCCTATCGAACAAGCCAATAGCAATATTCCCGGCATTAAGAATATGCGTAGTTTCTCTCGTTTTGGGTTATCACTGGTAACTATTGTTTTCGAAGAAGATGTCGATGTTTATTGGGCAAGACAACAAGTGAGCGAACGCTTAAATCAAGTAAAAGCAGACATCCCACAAGACATAGGACAACCTGAGTTAGGCCCAATTTCCACAGGGTTAGGAGAAATCTACCAATATGTAGTAAGACCCTTAGAAGGATATGAAGATAAATATGACCTAACAGAACTGCGTTCTAT
Source organism: Myroides sp. LoEW2-1 (assembly GCF_009767705.1). Classification (NCBI taxonomy): domain Bacteria; kingdom Pseudomonadati; phylum Bacteroidota; class Flavobacteriia; order Flavobacteriales; family Flavobacteriaceae; genus Myroides; species Myroides sp. LoEW2-1. Next base: position 26,562 of record NZ_WSPP01000089.1, read on the forward strand.
CCAAGATTGGGTAGTGCGTCGCCAACTACTATCTGTCAAAGGAGTAGCTGAAGTAAGTAGTTTTGGAGGAAAACTAAAACAGTATGAAATAGCTGTAAACTCAAATAAATTGGATGCTTATGGCATTACCATTAATGATGTATTTACCGCTTTAGAAAACAACAATGAGAATACAGGTGGAGCCTATATCGAAAAAGGTCCTACCGTATTATATATCCGAACAGAAGGATTGGTAGGTAACATTAAAGATATCGAAAGCATCGCCATTACTTCAAAGCATTCTGAGCATCCAATTTTAATTAGAGATGTAGCAAAAGTACAGATAGGACATGCTACCCGATATGGTGCCATGACCTATAATGACAAGGGAGAAGTTTCTGGAGCTGTAGTAATGATGCTTAAAGGAGAGAACAGCAATGAAGTTATCAAAAATGTAAAAGACAAAGTAGCTGAAATACAAAAAACACTACCTGAAGGAGTGGTGATAGAAGCTTTCCTTGATCGTACTAAAATGGTAAACAACGCCATAGGTACAGTAGAAACAAACCTTACCGAAGGAGCTCTTATCGTAGTCTTTGTATTAGTACTATTCTTGGGAAATATGAGAGCAGGACTATTAGTCGCTTCTATTATTCCCTTAGCTATGCTGTTTGCGATCTGCATGATGAACCTCTTTGGGGTAAGTGGAAACTTAATGAGCTTAGGGGCACTCGATTTCGGACTGATCATTGATGGTGCCGTTATTATCGTCGAGGCTGTCCTTCATCAATTCTCACATAATGCACGGTATAAGTCAATGAATAAACTTTCACAAGATGATATGAACAAAACCGTCATACACTCAGCTTCTAAGATGATGAACAGTGCAGTTTTTGGTCAGATCATTATCCTGATTGTGTATATCCCAATCCTTACATTAGAAGGCATTGAAGGGAAGATGTTTAAACCAATGGCACAAACTGTAGCTTTCGCCTTATTAGGAGCATTCCTTTTATCGCTGACCTATGTACCAATGATGAGTTCACTGATCATGAGTCGTAAAGTGACTCATAAGCCAAACTTCTCTGAACGCGTTATGGCAAAACTCGAAAAGTTCTATCAAAAATGCCTTGTTAAAGTTTTAGAACTACCGAAAACGATATATGCAGTAGTTGGGGTATTATTTGCAATTGCCTTGTATATCTTGTCTACCCTTGGAGGCGAGTTTATTCCTTCCTTAGAAGAAGGTGACTTTGCCGTAGATACGAAAGTTTTAACAGGAAGTACCTTAACGACAACTATCGAAAGTACACAGAAAACAGCACATATCTTAAAGACACGCTTCCCTGAAGTAGAGAAAGTAGTAACCAAAATCGGTAGTGCTGAAGTACCTACTGATCCAATGCCTATGGATGCCAGTGATATGATGGTCATCTTAAAAGATAAAAGCGAGTGGACCTCAGCAGAGAGCTTTCCAGAACTTGCAGAAAAAATGACGAAAGCCTTAGAAGAAGTTCCTGGAGTAACTGTGGGATTCCAATTTCCAGTACAAATGAGATTTAACGAATTAATGACAGGTGCCCGACAAGATGTAGTCGTAAAAGTCTTTGGTGAGGACTTAGATCAATTAGCAGAAATAGCAGGAAAAATCGGTCATATTGCCAGCACAGTTAAAGGGGCAACTAACTTATATGTAGAACCAGTGACTGGAATGCCGCAGTTATTGATAGAGTATAACCGTCCAGCGATTGCACGCTATAGACTTTCTATTGCTGAAATCAACCGAATTGTCAATACCGCTCTTGCAGGTCAAAGTACGGGTATGGTGTATGAAGGTGAAAAGCGCTTTGATATGGTAGTACGCATGGATGAAGCCAATCGCAAAAACCTCTCAGACATTCAAAATCTACTCATCCCTACTCCACTTGGCAACCAAGTACCTTTAAATCAGTTGGCAACAGTAGAAATAAAAGAAGGGCCTAACCAAATTCAACGCGAAAACGCACAACGCAGAATATTTGTCGGTTTTAATGTAAAGGATAGAGATGTACAGAGTATAGTAGAAGAATTGCAACAAAAAGTAGAAGCGCAAATCAAACTTCCCACTGGTTATCAAATCACTTATGGAGGGCAATTTGAAAACTTAAACGAGGCAAAAGCGCGTTTGGCTATCGCAGTACCTTTAGCGTTAGTGCTAATTTTCTTATTGTTGTTCTTTGCCTTTAGAGACATCAGAGAATGTCTGATGATATTCACAGCCATTCCCTTATCCATCATTGGAGGGGTATTTTTGTTAGCGTTGAGAGGAATGCCATTTAGCATCAGTGCAGGTGTGGGATTCATAGCCTTATTTGGAGTAGCAGTACTGAATGGTATCGTGCTTATTGCAGAGTTTAACAGACTCCAAAAATCAGGTGTAAAAAATATAGTTTACGTAGTAGTTAGAGGTGCTACCTCGCGACTACGCCCCGTACTAATGACTGCATGTGTAGCCTCATTTGGATTTCTACCTATGGCATTGAGCAATGGAGCAGGTGCAGAAGTACAACGACCTCTGGCAACGGTGGTAATCGGAGGATTGATGTTAGCAACATTCTTAACCCTTTTTGTATTGCCATTATTGTATATCACTTTTGAACAAAAACTAAACTTTAGCTTTATGAAAAAGAAAAAGGCTATTACCGCAGTAGTAGTTTTCCTTGGATTAGGACTCACTGTTAATGCACAAACACCTATCACTATAGAGAATGCAATAAGTCAAGCTATCGAGCATAACAGTAGTATACGCACAGAAAAACTAAAAACAGAGTATGCTAAGGCTTTTATAAAAACCTCTACAGATATACCCCAAACTACCCTTACGGGAGAATTTGGGCAAATCAATGGTCCTTATACAGATAACAAATTTACTGTTACACAAGAAATAGCATTTCCTACGGTGTACAACAGACAAAAAAAGGTATTCAAAGCCGAGTACCAACAAAGCATATACGACCTTGAACTAAAAACCTTTGAGCTAAAAAAAGCGGTAACTCAAGGGTTCTATGATTTTATGTATTGGCAAGAAAAAGAGAATCTATTACTCAAGGCAGATAGTTTATACGCTAACTTTTACAATAAAGCGGCTTTACGACTACAGAAAGGTGAAAGTAATATTCTGGAAAAAACAACAGCCCAAAATCAACAAATGAGCATTCAAGCGCAGCTAAGTGAAGTCCAAAAAACAAAGAAACTTATCTTAGTAGAACTCCAATATTTGCTGAATACCACAGAAGACATTAAGCCAGTTGTACAAGAGCAACGCGCAGCCTTAAATACTATCGAGAATGATTTAGAAAACAACCCTGTTTTACAAGCCATTGAAAATCAAAAGGCAATAGCCGAAGGACAAACTAAACTTGAGCGCTCGAAACAATTACCGAATATACAAGCGACTTATAATAACAGTAGTTTTATGGGGCTGGCTGCCAATGATGTCTACTATGATAGAAACAATCGCTTTCACGCCTTTCAAGTAGGGATTAGTTTACCTCTGTTTACAAGCGGACAGAGAGGGCGAATTAAAAGTGCACAAAAAGCAGAAGAAGTAGCAGCAGCTGAATACACAACTGCTAAGGAACTCATGAATTCTCGTTATCAACAATTGTTAGTATCTCATCAAAGTAATGCGGAGGTTCTGACTCATTATGAAAACTTCTCATTTGCAAATGCGGATACAATTGCAAAAACGGCACAATTGCAATTCATTAACGGGGATATCAATTACCTCGAATATGTAATGTTGATTAATCAGTCAATAGAGACTGTCAATAGATACCTCGATACATTAAAAATGTACAATGACAATGTTATTCAAATCAACTATTTAACCTCTAACAAGTAATCATCATGAAATCTAACTATATTCAAACGCGCAGTTTTGTACTAATCCTTGCTTTAGGAAGCGCGATATTCTTTACGCAATGTAAAAAAGAACAACCTACTGAAGAAACCACAACTACAGTAGCAGAAAATGAAACAACTGTACATTTAACAGATGCACAGATGAAAAACACAGTGATTGAAACAGGAACTCTATCTGAGCGTAAAATTGCAACAACACTAAAACTCACAGGAAAGATAGATGTCCCTCCACAAAACTTAGTCTCAGTTACCAACCCGTTAGGAGGATATCTAAAGAGCACGAAGTTACTACCTGGTATGCATATCAGAAAAGGTGAACTCATCGCGATGATGGAGGATCCGCAGTATATTCAATTACAACAAAATTATCTCATCGCCAAAGACAAATATGAGTTTGCCAAATTGGACTACAATCGCCAGAAAGACTTGAATGCGAGTCAAGCCAGCAGTGACAAGGTGATGCAGATAGCTCAAGCAGAAATGAACAATCAACGCATCACAATGAATGCTTTGGCTCAACAATTAGCCTTAATCAATATCAATCCGAGTTCCTTAACCCATAACAATATTAGTCGTACAATCAGCATATATAGCCCTATAAACGGATTTGTCAGTAAGGCTTATGTCAATGTAGGCAAGTATGTCACTCCTTCTGACGTGATGTTTGAACTGATCAATCCTTTAGATATTCACTTGAATCTGAAAGTGTATGAAAAAGATTTAGATAAGTTGGAGATAGGACAGCGCGTCGTAAGTTATACGAATGCCAACCCAGACAAAAGATATGAAGGAAAAATTATTTTAATCAGTATGGATGTCAATGCAGACGGTGTATCAGAAGTGCATTGCCACTTTGAAGAATTTGACAAAAAACTGGTTCCAGGCATGTATATGAATGCCGATATCGACACACATGCCCAAGTATCGCAGGCGCTACCAGAGGAAAGTGTTGTTTACTTCGAAAAACAAAACTACGTATTTGTCGAAACGGAGAGACAAACTTATGAAATGACACCCGTGCAAATTGGGCCAGAAGAAGATGGCTATGTACAAATCAACAATCCTACAGAACTATCGAATAAGAAAATAGTAACTAAGGGAGCTTATACACTGCTAATGAAACTAAAAAACACAGAAGAAGAGGAATAGCAAAATCAAAAAAAGGAGTAGGTAATCGATTACCTACTCCTTTTTTGATTTTATCAACTGTGACATTATACTTATTCTTTAATCTTGATATCAAAACTTGCTGAACAATAGCCTTCAGCTATAACCTCAATCGTAAAGTCTTTATTATCCTCTTTATAAGTAGGGTAAACAACAATATTTATTTGGTGGGTACCACTTACTTTTTTTACCCAAATATTTTTGGTCTTAATCTCATCTGTTAGTATTTGGTCTCCAGACGAATTAGAATCAAAAAAGCCAAAACTTGGACTTAGTGTAAACGAACTTGGACTAACTGTCACAACTTGCTCGCCGCCCTGCACTTCAAAGGTCAAAGAAGTTTTACTAAGTGTGACCACCTTAGGGCAATCTCTTGGAGGAATAAAATCTGAATCTTCACAAGCACAAAAAAAAGGTATAACGATAACAACAGCGAAATACAAATATATCTTCGATAAAAAATGAGGAATAGTCATGCAGCTTTTTCCTTCAAAAATACTATATATGACCAAATCAATAGAAGTATAAAACGAAGATTTTTAATGCTTTACAGCTATATTTCAAACCAAAGAAATACTTTTCAAAGACATTATGGGTAAAAGGCTATACACTACTCGCCTTCTCCTACTATTTGACTGTACCTTGCTTGAATCTCTTTTAACCTTGCTTTTTGTTCATCCGTAAAATCACCTAAATCCAAACCGTATCCTTCGCTAACTAACCTTGTCACTTCTTCACTTACAGCATTGAATGCTTTAGAGTGTTCCTCCTCCCCTTTAGAAAGCTTTACATACAAATCTGTTTGCTTATTCACTGCCGTTTCGAACTTGTTTAAAAACGCATCAATAGGATTAACTTTTACTACATCTTCTGTCTTTTCCTGTTTTGATTCTGTTTCTTTATTCTTCTTACAAGAACTAAAAGTCAATATACACAGTCCTACCATTAACAACAGTTTACTGTTTTTGGTCAAAAAAATAGAGTGGTTATATTTCTTCATCTTTTATAGCGCGCTTTAAATTATAATTATGAATAACAAATGTAAAGAAAAAGTCTGTTTCGCCACACTCTTAAAATGGTTGACCATACAAAACTATAGACTCCTACCTAAACTCGAATAACTTCAAGACTTAGTGTCAACACTAAATCCATAAAGCAAAAACGACTAAGATATATCAAACATATCTTTCAAATATTTTTTTGTAAAAACACAGCTTGTGTATAGTGTAATTCTGATATAAACACTAACTTTATTCTCTCAACGCCTTATTCATGTGATTAAGGCTTTTTCTATTTTAAAACAATTCAGAAATTACTACTCACTATGGACAGACGCAGTCTATTAAAACTATCAGGTACCCTCTTTGCAGGGAGCATTCTTACACAAGGATATGCAACAACTAAAACTTTAGAAACAATTGCGGGATTAGATTTACCAACAAATGTTGACAATCCACTATATCTACACTTTAATGAAAATAGCCTTGGTCTATCACCAAAAGCAAAAAAAGCTATTGTAGATGTACTATCAAACGTTAACCGATATCCTGAAAGTCACATAAATGAACTGCTCGCGACTATAGCTGATACTTTTAAAGTAGAAAAGCAACAAATTACCATTGGATCAGGATCCTCTGATATCATTAGAGGTTTAATCAATATGCAAGGTTATTTAGCGGCACAAGCTGGAAAAAAAATCCAACTTATCTCACCAGAACCTTCTTTTTCGTTGGCAGCAGAGCACGCCTCTGCTATGGGAATAAAAGTAGTTAATGTTCCTTTAGACAAAAACTTTTGTATGGATATCGCGACTATGAAAAACATAGCCGATGCATTTGACGGTATATCAATATGCTATTTGTGCAACCCAAATAACCCTACAGGAACACTTACCTCTACACAGACAATTGCAGATTGGATCACGCAAGCCGATGCTACAAAGAACTTCTTTATGGTGGATGAAGCTTACGCAGAATATATTACAGATCCTGCATTTGTCAGTGGAACTTCATTTATCAGAGAGAACAGAAATAATGTTATAGTGTTACGCACATTCTCAAAGCTATTCGCTATGGCGGGAATGAGATTGGGGTTCAGTATTTCAACTGAAGCAACAGCGAAAGCACTAAGTCCATTTATGGCAATTGAAAACATTAGTTCAACTACTGCTGTGGCAGGTACAGCATCTTTACTCGACAAAGCTTATATCAACGAAAGTAAGGCGATGAATACTCATTCACTAAAGATAACGACTGAGTTATTTGATCAAATAGACATTAAGTACTTAGAAAGTCATGGGAATTTCCTTTTTCATCAAATAAAATGTGAACCTGAGTTGTATACTGCTGAGATGAAAAAAGAAGGCATTATCGTGGGGCGTCCCTTTCCTCCATTGACTTATTGGAGTAGAGTTACCCTTGGTACAACGGAAGAAATGAACAAATTCTTATCAGTGATTAAAAAATTCAAGAAAAAAGGATGGGTATAATCCCTCAATCAATACGTTAAATTATGCGTCAATTTCTTTACACTATCGCCTTGCTAACATGCTCATTTATTGCACATGCCCAATCCGAAAAACTAAAGATCGAAAAGTTAAATGACAAAATGTATGTCTACACTACCTATCAAGAGTTTAATGGTGTACAATACTCCTCTAACGCCTTATATGTAGTAACTGACGATGGAGTATTGCTCATCGACACCCCTTGGGATAAAGAGCAATATGAACCTTTAGTAAATCACATCAAGCAAGCACACAACAAAGAGATTAAATGGGTAATCACTACCCACTTTCACGAAGATCGATCGGGAGGGTTAGATTACTTTAATAAAGCTGGAGCTCAAACGTATACCTTTGTACAAACTAATGAGATTCTAAAAGAGCGCAATGAACCTCAAGCACAACACACTTTTGATAAAGAAAGACACTTTACCTTCGGCAATGATAAACTAACGGTTTATTTCTTAGGTGAAGGTCACACAAAAGACAATACTGTCGTGTGGTTTCCACAAGAAAAAATACTGTATGGAGGTTGTCTGATTAAGAGTGCTGAAGCTACAAGTATTGGAAATATAGCGGATGCAAATGTAAATGCCTGGCCTGAAACCGTTAAAGCGGTAAAACGCAAATTTAAAAAGGTGAAATCTATCATCCCAGGACACGATCAATGGAATCTGTCAGGACATATAGAGAATACCGAGCGTATCTTAGAGGAATACCATCGAGATAATTTAAATAAAAACAATTAATAAGTATAGTAAATCAATAAACTTAAGGTTATTAACAACAAAATGCCTATAGCATAGTTTCTAATCTTAAAGTCTTTTATTACTTTTGCATCATGGCAAAACAAGAGGATATTTTTAAGAACGTTGTTTCGCACGCGAAAGAGTATGGGTACATATTTCCTTCAAGCGAAATTTACGATGGTTTAAGCGCAGTATATGACTACGCTCAAAACGGTGTGGAGTTAAAGAAAAACATTCGAGAGTACTGGTGGAAATCTATGGTACAAATGCACGAGAATATTGTAGGAATTGATGCCTCAATTTTTATGCATCCTACCACTTGGAAAGCCTCAGGCCACGTCGATGCATTCAACGACCCATTAATTGATAATAAAGACAGTAAAAAGAGATACAGAGCTGACGTTCTTATCGAAGACTACTGTGAAAAATTATACCAAAAGGCTCAAAAGGAAATCGAAAAAGCGAAGAAGCGCTTTGGAGAAGCTTTTGACGAAGAACAATTCGTAGCTACTAACCCTCGTGTAGTAGAATATTTAGCGAAGAAAAAAGAGATTTTAGAGCGTATGGCTCGTGGTCTTGATTCAGGAGATTTAGCAGACGTAAAAGCACTTATTGAAGAACTTGAGATTGCTGATCCTGATACAGGTTCTAAAAACTGGACGGAAGTGCGTCAATTCAACTTGATGTTCGGAACTAAACTTGGAGCTTCTGCAGACTCTGCTATGGACTTATACTTGCGTCCTGAGACTGCTCAAGGAATCTTTGTTAACTTCCTAAACGTACAGAAAACTGGACGTATGAAGATTCCATTCGGTATCGCTCAGACAGGTAAAGCTTTCCGTAACGAAATCGTAGCTCGTCAGTTCATCTTCCGTATGCGTGAGTTCGAACAGATGGAGATGCAATTCTTTGTAAAACCAGGTGAAGAAATGAAGTACTACGAGTACTGGAAAGAAACTCGTCACAAATGGCACTTATCATTGGGTATGGGAGCAGAGAACTATCGCTTCCACGACCATGAAAAATTAGCACACTATGCTAATGCTGCTACTGATATTGAGTTTAACTTCCCATTCGGATTTAAAGAGTTAGAAGGTATTCACTCGCGTACTGACTTTGACCTTAAAGCGCATGAGAAGTTCTCTGGAAAGAAACTACAATTCTTCGATAACGAAACAAATACGTCTTATGTACCTTATGTAGTTGAGACATCAGTAGGTTTAGACCGTATGTTCTTATCTGTATTCTCTAAATCATTAGTAGAAGAAACCTTAGAAGATGGTAGTACACGTACTGTATTGAGATTACCTTCAGTACTTGCTCCTACTAAAGCAGCAATTTTGCCTTTAGTAAAAAAAGATGGTCTTCCTGAGTTAGCTCAAGAAATTATCGAAGAACTGAAATGGGACTTTAATGTAGCTTATGACGAAAAAGACGCAGTAGGTCGTCGTTACCGCCGTGCTGATGCATTAGGTACACCTTTCTGTATTACGGTAGATCACCAGTCATTAGAAGACAAAACGGTTACTATCCGTCATCGTGACACGATGAAACAAGATCGTGTAGCAATCGCTGACCTTAAAAACATCATAGAAAACGAAGTATCTATGAAAAACTGGTTAAAGAAAATGAAGTAATCCATGGGATACATTATACACAAAAGCCACTCTGATACAGAGTGGCTTTTTCTTATGTCTTTATCCAATAGAAAACGCATCTTCTTCTAAATATCGGAATGATTGCGGAGGAACAAATCCTTCAATTATTTTATATGGATTTATAGGAATTTCATATTGTGTAAAATCGCCAATTTCAAGTGCATAAGCTTTATCTCTATTCTCAAAATAAGAGTCAAAAAATGACTTTGAAATTCCAGAGCTGTTTCTAGTATCTAACCATATTTTTTCTGGTGTATCCATGAGCACGTTTGAAATACTAAATTCTCCCACTATTCTACCAACAGGCATTGTTGCATATATAACAACAGAATTAACATCACTTTTCGCAAAAATACTCTTTCTATACTCAAATTTTTTTTTACCCTTAAAAATTTGTTCTACAAACTCAGGTTTAATTGACAATAATATTTTCATATACTCCTCCTCTATCTAAAATACTTTTAAATTGACTATCTGTTAAACTAAAAAAGCCCCAATATTTAGGCTCAATTCCTAACTCTTCTACCAATATTTTTTTAGTTATTCTTTTACTAAGCGCTATATTATATGTCATCTTAATAACTGTTAGATCTGGTCTATTACCAAGCCATAAATCACTTAACACTTTCTCCTTAAAAACACTATAAGCGTTAGCATAATTGATAAAATCAACTAAACTATTGAAATCGTTTCTTCCCTTTACTTCTTCAACTACACAGATAGATGTAATTACACTTCTATAATGAGCAGCCCCTAAACCATCATTCGTTCTATAAATACATACTATATCTCCTTTCTGAAGCACATTAATACCTCTAATATAACTAACATAAATTTTATGTATACTATTTGTATGTGTTACATCTTTAATTAACTCATAGCTTTCATTATTTAAAAGAGAGTCTGGAAACATTTCACTGTGATACTCTGGCTTAATAGCTAAACTAAACTTTCTTCTATTTGCTATCTTCATTAAAGGATAATCTAAAACCACGTTTCCTACATAGTTTTCCATGCTCTTGAATAAAACTAATTCAGTACCATTAACTGTCGTTTTAGTCCCTCGTTTTTCAAAACCATATCGACGCAGCAAAGATATTAAACCTTCGTGTAACTCAAACACTGTAACATATATTTCTTTCACCTTTAAATGGATAGCTACATCCATAATTTTCTTTATAAACCGCTCTCCAAGTCTTGTTCCATGCGGATTAATCTTAAAAGTACCAACCTTTAATCTATACTTTTTTTCTTGGATAGGAAGTATATCTGATAACTCTTCATCTTCAATTTTTAGATATAAAAAACCCTCAATACCGCCTTTAACATCATAATGAACAACGGCTTTAGCATCTTCTAAACTTTTCTTATTAAACCAATACTCAAATTCTTTATAGCTTTCTTTTAAAGAATCAAAAAACGGATCTTTCAAATTAATCTGCGAAAAACGCTTTATTTCCATAATTCATTGTTTATAAGGTTAGTATACCAAATATATTAAACATTCTACAACCTGTCTTTGTACATAACTAAAAAACCTCTCTTTTCAATTATAATCTAATTAATTCATTGACATTCAAATTCACTATACTTTTATCTGACCTTAAAAACATCATAGAAAACGAAGTATCTATGAAAAACTGGTTAAAGAAAATGAAGTAATCAGTTGATTATTAAACATACGAAAGCTGTTCCTCACCGGAACAGCTTTTTTTTATTTCTCTTAGGTATACATTTCTATTTTACTGTATTCATGCCTTCGCTCTTCTCATTCAATCTCTCACCTGCCTTTCCAAAAATCAAGGTCATTAAATCCCCAGTCCATAGAGTTGGTATAACACATCACACTACCATTACTTCTCCCAAACCAAAAATTACGATGTCTATGAATAGCATCAACGAATGCCAAGACGCATACAGGATCTTACTTCTAAACCTTCAAATCACAATACACATCAAAACTACAACAGGTATGAGCCCTACACAAAAAGCATACATTAGTACAAATGATTGTGTAAGCAATGTATATGCAAATTCTTTATCCTTAATCATAATTCCCTGAAAATCCAGGTAAGCAAAAAGCAAAGTCCTCATCAAGTGAGAAAGATAGATACGCAATACCTTCACCGAAGTAAAACAGCTATACTCAGTCAATCTTCTCAAACTGAATAGAAATACGTTCAAGGTGCATATTTACAATCCTACACTAAGTAGATAGACAAAAATTCTTGCTAACTACTCCTGATTCGATAATTAATCTGTACGTCAAATAGTCAATAAACCGATCTGACCTATACTTGTTAAACGCAAATTATTAGTAGGCGTATTCTTAAAAAACAAATCTCATACAGTATGAGCAGTTAACTAAGAATACTATTCGTTCTTGTCTAAAAGTAAAATTAAACGCACATCAGCCTTTTCACATCAAAAGATATTGAAAACCACATTGGCTAAGTTCAATATAGATTCTGAGGTAAACTGACCCGTCCTGAAAAAACTGTACAGTTTTAAATACCAATAAGAGATGGAAAAGTCAATAAAAGAGAAAAAAGTAAAACAACGTTATCATCAAGAATTCA
>NZ_WSPP01000009.1:0-1925 GCF_009767705.1 Myroides sp. LoEW2-1
ATACTAAAAAGTAATTTACAATTATCAAAATAACGCATTATGTACTAATTTAGCAGGGGAGTAAAGTACGTAACTTTTATCGAAATGACACATTGAATAAAACACTTAATACATTGAATTAACGCACTTATTTTACCTGACGTTCCCTAACTTCACTTGGAGATAAATCAAATTGTTTTTTAAATGATTTGTAAAATGTGTTATAATCGTTGTAATTGCACTTGAATGCGATTTCTTTTAAACTCAATGTAGAGGATACGATAAAGTAAAAAGCATATATATTCTTATTCTCATTGTAAAAACTCAAAAAATTTGTATTGTATATTTTCCTATATCCTATCTGCAACTGGTTCAAAGTTAAACCAACTTTATTTGCTATCTCTACTGGTGTAGGGTACTTCTGATTTATATCAAAATCCGTCGCATTATCTATACACAAAACTGTATCATGTGCTTGAATTATACTATTTTCAAATCCGTTTGATGCATTGTACAAATGGGAATTAATCGGAAAAGCACTCTGTATTTCATTAAAAGGCAAAGCAAATCCCTGTAAAATATCAAAATCATTATTCATAGAAACACGTAAGACCAGTGCCTTGTAACTATTGCTAAACTTATCGACTAAATCAAACTCAATATAGCGATAATGACTGGGCATTTTCTCAAAATACTCTTTATCCTTATTAAGGATATCGCTAAAATCAAACCCTTTACTAATGGGCAATAACTCCGCTAACTCATTAGACATAGCATGAACTTTATTCTCTCGATCTAACAAAAAGAACAAAGACAAACAGAGAGGCTTACTCTTACTACTTATTTTTTTTTCTTTAAGGATTTGCCAGTAAACATTCAAGAAGTTAACTATGATTATAAAATTGACCGTCTCTTGAGCATTCGCAACATCAATCCTCCTAAGCAAATCAAACCTCTTAACTAAAAACCAAAGCAAGTGGTAATAATTCTTTTGAATCTTATGACTATTCATTTGTGTTTTAAATTTAAAACCAACAAGGCGCACTATGTAATAACTACCTAAACAATAATTACACAATGAGAAATTGTTAATCTATTTATACTAAAAAAACACTACTCGTCACTCGTCCAAAAGCAAGTAAGTATTTATTTTGTAAAAATAGTACCTTTTTAAAAACTGACAATAAAAATGTTCAAAATATGAGTTTTATTTTCATAAAAAACAACATTCCTTAAACTATTACTAACCATTAAAGTAAAGTAGATTCATAATTCGCAAAATAACCTCTTGAAATTATAACAATTGTTCACAAAAAATTATCCAAATTTACATATACAAAAAACAATTCATTAAAGTATTGAAAAATACACGACTTAGAGTTGACAAGTTTTCATAACAAAAAACTAAGCCTTGTGATAGAGAGCGTCTTAAAACTCTAAAAAACACAATGAAGAACTTAACAAAGTCACCTATTTCCGATAAAAAAACAAATGATATGGATAAGCTTTATTAACTTAATTCGATAACTTTTTAAAGTTTCCCCGTACAAACTTCTATTTTACCACATGGATATTCCTTTTTCAGACTGATTAAAATACTTACTTGCAAGGTGAAAACTATTTAAATACACTATAAGCCAACATCAGTCTCACAAATATTTAAGTATTAAAAACCAAAAAATTATAGCTAATAAAACAAAAAAGACGCTTTAAAAGTGGTTAAACAAAACCTTTCTTTCAAAGCGTCCTTTTGCATAGACAATAACAGAATGCACAGTGGCAAATTGCTTTTTTCAGTATGTCAATTTTAATTATAATTGCAAGCGAAACTGCTGCATTCGTCTCAATCTATTCTTTAAAACTGATGGTTCTACTATAAAATCATAGACATATTGAAAGCCAAATTTAATTGGCAAACGCGAACTATATTCATTTGCTTCTTCTAC